>JAFBAJ010000724.1 GCA_019247865.1 Acidobacteriota bacterium | reverse complement strand
TCCCGTCCAGCAATTCGACCAGCGACATTTCTACTTGCCGCAGCGGGCTATCAGGAGAGTTCTGTCCTCGCTCAACATTGAAGCTCCGCAAGTAAACTACGTATGGAGTCCCATGCTCTCTGCACTTCTTCAAGACAGCATCAGCAGTCTCTGGAAACTGCTCAATATTCCGTATTGCCAAGTAATTTTTGAGCCAATGATATGTTTTTGGGACAAATACGAATACTATAGAAAAGATGAAATAAGTGGTGGAATCTATCAGTTTGTGCGACACAAAATTCGGCAGCACCCAGCCCAAAAAAACAATCGCCGATGAATAAATAAAGGGAGCAATTAGAAGGCGATGGTCACCCGTCCTCAATTTATCTGCCATAACACCCTTACCTAATTTACACTAACAGTAACTAGGTCGTGTGATGCTGTATTTCTCATTTAGGGTGACTGGGAGATCGATAAACTTTTCTTTTAAGCCAAAGCGCCCAGGCTCGTTAAGCCCTTCGGATATTGACACTGCCCTGGTTCGGAGAACGCCAGGAAATGAAAAAGGCTACCTATTCGGCAGCCTCTCTCCTCTAAAATTCTGGTGGAGCAGAGGAGGGTCGAACTCCTGGCCTCCGCATTGCGAACGCGGCGCTCTGCCAACTGAGCTACTGCCCCACGCCTTTTGGTTGGCGAGAGTGATGATAAGGAGCGTGCGGCTGCGGTGTCAAGAGCGCACGCTCCTTAATCTTATTTGACTCTCATCGTCGGGTCGCCGAGGAGAATCCAGGTGCGGCGGATGTCCGGGTCGTTGGTCGTGGACTTGGCCGCGCGGATGGCGTCTCCGAGCCTGACCGGTTCTGCGCCGAACAGGATTTGGTAGAGACGTTCGGTGATAGAGACCTGTCCGCTGGGCTCCGTCAGGCCGGATGAAGCCCAGGCCGCGATGCCTCCGCCCTGCGGAGCTTTGACCAGAGCCTCGCCCAGGCTGTCCGTTCCCAGCTCCATGTAAGAGCCGTTGAGACAGGTCGTCATCACGAAGAGCGGGAGGCGCGTGCCGTTCGTCAGCGCAGGCGCGTCCGTCACCGTCAGCAGCCCGTCGCCAGTCCACACGCCGACCGATCCGTGCCCGAGATAGGTCACCAGCATCGGGCCGCGATTGATGCCCGTGATGATCTGGCTGCGGACGGTCGCAGTGTCTCCGTCCTCGCGATTGATCATCTGGACGGACATGCCGGCCGGAAGCTGCGTGCGCAGCTCGCTCGCCGCCGCCTGGAAGTCGTAGCCTTCCGGACGGTCGCTGACGAGGAGCGCCCCGCGCTCAAGCGGGTCGCCCTGATTGCTCTTCTCATAAGCGATGAGCTTCGCGACGAGAGCCGTCGCCTCCTGCGCGTTGCGCACGGGCAGGCGGCCGACAGCCAGCTCTGCCAATCCATCTCCATCGAAGTCCGCGAGCGCGTCGTCCGAAGTCGCTTCCATAAAGCTCGTGTCGACCAGCAGGCCCGGCACCATGTCGCCCTCTCCGCTCCCGCCCAAATAACGGCGCGGGTCAAAGGTCGCGTCTCCGACCAGCAGCAGGTAGCGCGGCGCGCGTCCCCAGACCTGCGACGCACGGGCCAGAAAAGCGTGCAGCGCCTGCGGGCTGTACGCGCCGTAGCTGAACTCGTCGAAGATGTCTTCGACATCAACCACGACCGTCTGTAAGCCCTGCCGCTGCCGCAGTGCGCGGAGCGGTTCGACCGCCTGACGCAGGCTGCGATGCGTGATGATGACGAAGTCCGCGGCGTGCTGCGCGCTGTTCCAGTCGGAAGGCTCGTTGCGCGCGATGCCGTTCGGATGATCGGCTTCATCCGCGTAGGCGATGAGCGTGCGAGCGCCCGCCGCCGGACTGAGCGTGAAGGCATAGCCTCCATCCACAGCCTTCGTCGCTACCACCAGCTCCTTCACGTCCGACGCGTTCGTCACGTCGAAGACGCGCACCTGCTCTGACGTAAAGCCTTCGACGCGCACGGCCTGGCCGCTCGCGACGCTGAAGCGCAGGCGATCATTCAATGCTCTGTATTGACGCGCGTAGGTCAGTCGAACGTAATCCACGAGCGTGACATCGGTCGCGCCGATGCCGCCGCGCGTGAGCGTGACCACGTTCTCGCCCTCCCGCAGCAGCGACGAAGGCACTGACAAAGTCACTTCCCTGTGGTCGCGGTTCTGCAGGATGACCGTGCCGACTTCCGTCCCGTTCAACTGCACGCGGACTTCGTGCGGATGAGAGGTCAGCCCCTGCAAGGCGACTTCGAGCGTGCCGCTCGCGCCGCTCGCAGTATCGAGCGCGGTCAAGCTCAAACGCTGCTCGACCGGTGCGGCGGAGATGGCCGGGCCGAAGAAGTTTTCGGCGTCGCCGTTCGTCAGCGCGGCGAAGCGTATCACGCGATCGCGCCGCTCAACCGTCTGAGCAAAGCTCGACGGCTCGACATTCGAATCGAAGTCACCGGCCTTGAGAACCTCCACCCGCTTGCCCTGCGACTGGCCGACGACGAGCCAGTAGACTCGACCGTCAGTCGCAGGCGTATCGAGCGCCTGCCCGTAAAACTCTATCGAGCCGTCGGGCGCAACACGCAAAGCCTGCTCGACGCCGTCCGCGAAGAGTTGCAGGCGTCTGAGCTCCGCTCCGGCATCGAGGCCCGCCGCGAGCAGCTCGTCGCGGCTCACGCGCAGCCAACCGTCCCGGTTGACTGTGATCTTGACCGCCGCCTGAGCTGCCAGCGCCCACTGCTTCGTGTCGGAAGCATTAAGACGCGCGCCCTTGATCGTCGCCGCGCGATTGCTCGACTGCTGTTCGCGCGTGCTGCTCAAAGAGGCAGGCCACTCGCTCTGCGCGGTCTGCGGCGCGTTGCCGAGATCGCTCAGGAGCAGCGCGCTTCTCTGTTCCGGCGAGAGTCCCGCCGCTTGAGCCGGCGAGATGGGGCCGTACCACATGCTCGTGCCGTCGAGGTCGAGCGCTTCGAGCCAGTACACGGCTCCCTGCGCGCTCTCGCCCTTCATAAAACGGTCGTTCCAGGCATAACTGTATCCGGCCGTCAGCTCGATGCCGGGCCTTGTCATGAGGGCCGAGCCCGCGATGATGGAAGGCGTCAGGCGCACGCGCTGGCCGTGCTGCTCGCGGTAAAGCTGATAGCCCAGATTGTCCACTTCATAACCGGTCTGCCAGCGCACTGTGACCGTGTCGTCATAGCTCACCGCGTCAAAGGCTTTGAGACGGACGGCGGTCGGCGTACATTGCGCGCCGCCCTGCACGCCCGGCACCTGCGCCGCCGTCGCGTTGTTCACGATCACACCGACCGCGCCCGCCGCCGCGCCAAAATTATCATTGGCCGTCGTCGTGATGCCGTTCGCCCCGCCCGTCACGCTCGAAGTGCCGGCCGCGCTGGTGAGGACGATCACGCCGCCGCCGCCGCCGCCGCCCGGCCCGTGTCTTTCGCCCGGAGCGGGCGTGCCAGGAGCCTGCGTGCGCCAGGCGTCGCCGCCGCGCCCGCCGTTGGCACGGACGGTCAGGCCCGTGTTCGTGCCGCTGAGCTTGGTGATCTGGATGCTGCCGCCCGCGCCGCCGCCGCCGCCGCCGTCGTTCAAAGTATCGTTGAAGGCATCGGCTCCGTTGGCTGTGATCGTGCCCGTGCCCGCGATGGTGCGTGCGCGGATGATGACGATGCCGCCGCCCGCTCCGCCGCTCGACGCAGCCGTCACCCCGTCGTCGTTGTTGCGCGTGCCTGAGCCGCCGCCGCCGCCCAGCACCAGACGACCCACGGCTGCCTGCGCGAAGTTCGCGCCGCCGAAGCCGCCGAGAACCTGATTGCTCGTCCAGGAGTTGCCGCCGATGCCGCCCGCGCCGCCGTTGCCGCCGCCGCCGCCGCCCGCGTTCTCGTCGTTCGCAGCAGGGTTGCCGTCATTGCCGCCGCCGCCTGCGTTGCCCGGCGCGCCGCGCCCGGAGCTGCCGTTCGGATAGCCGTCCACACCCGTATCGGTGATCGTGTTTGTCGCGGCGGCGTACAGGTAACGCGGCGTGCCCGCGATGCCTTCGCCCTTCGCGCCGTGAAAGGCTGAGGCGGCAGCCACGCGGTAATCCGTGTCCACGCCGGTTCCGCCAGCCAGTTGCAGAGCGCCGCCCGGACGAAAGCCGAGGCCGTTGACGCTCACCGTTCCGCCGAGCGTCAGTTGCTGGCTCACGTCCAGCGCGAGGATGCCGCCGGTCGTCCCGTTCCAGGCCGAAGCCGTCAGCGTCGAGCTGAGGATCGCAGCCGTGTACTGCGGCACACGCACCACTTGAAAGGTGCGCTGTCCCTGCGTCGCGGTCGCAGCAGCGTTGGTGTAGGTGTTGAGCAAACCTGTGCCCGTCCCGGTGCCGACGATGGTCACCGTGCCGCCGCCGACCGGCACGGCGTTCGTCGCGCGGACGAACTCGAAGCGGCCGGTGTTGTTCACGGCGCTGTAGCCGGTCGCAGGGTCGTTGGCCGTTCCGTCGCCGTACGCTCCTGTGTTGGTCGAATTAATCGCGGCGTCCTGCATCTGTATCACGAGCAGCAGATTGCCGGAAGCGATGGGCGTCGCGGCCCCGCGACTCGTGCCGAGCGTGATCGAGGTCGCGCCCGCGTTGGCGGTGGCCGTCCCCGGATAATAGGTGTTGATGATACCGGTCAGCGTCCCGCCGTTCCCCTGCTGGCCGGGCACCGCGCAGGTTTGCGCCGCCACACTCAGCGGCGCACAGCAGAGCGCCGCGACGAAGCAGACGAGTGCGAAGCGCAGCAGACCGCCCCGCACGGAGTCCCGCACGGAGTTCCGCGCTGAAGCCGCGCGCGCCGTTTCGTTGCGCGCCGCCGAGTTCAGGCTGTGATTTTTGTCTGGTCTTAAAAGATACTGGTTATTCGTTTTCGATCTGGGCAAATTATTCGAGCCTGCGGCCATTGTATGACTTCTCCTGTGTGGGCAAACAAGATAATAAAGTCGTCGGGATTAGTAATGAATGAGGTATTTGTAAGACCGGGATGAGGAGAGGCCGGACTT
>JAFBAJ010000589.1 GCA_019247865.1 Acidobacteriota bacterium | reverse complement strand
GGCCGCGCACGCCGTCTTCGAGGCAATGCTTGAGAATCCGGCTGAAATCGGATTGCCACTTGCCGAAATTATCGTTGACGTAGATGACCGGAATCCCTGCGCGCTCGGCGCGACTTTTGAGCGCCGAGAGCTTTTTCGCCATCGGCAACGCGTGCTCCAGGAGCTGCGCGCCCTCGCCGAATTCCAGGTCGTTGATAACGTCTATCAGCAGCAACGCGACATCCGATGTGTCCGGCACGTTGCCGTGCAAATCCTCGTTCCTCGCAGGCTCTCCCATCCTTGTCACCCTCCCTTGTTAAGTGCGTGCAATTATACTGTATTAGCCACAGAGGACACAGAGCGCGCAGAGGATGAAAAATTCTCTCTGCGCGCTCTGTCTCCTCCGTCGCCAATCTTACGCTTAGCCGTTTGACCACCGACAGAAAATGGCTTATTACTATCTCGCGCTTGGCTCCTCTCTATTTGTTCTCCTTACTAAAATCTTTTTTGAGGTATCAGTCATGAAAAAAATTCTGCTTTATGTGTGCGCGGCCGGCCTGGCGGCGCAGCTCGGCTGTAGCAAACCGACCGCGACCAATGCTCCGGCCAACGCCAACAGCAACCCGACCCTGCAGGCCACGCCCCCCGCGAACGGCGCGGCCACGCCCGTCAATCCGACTGCGTTGCCGCCGCCGCCGACCACCGCGCCCTCAATGCCTCCTCCGTCGCAGAGCAACGACATGACCTTGCAGATGACCGCGTCCGATTTCCACGCGGCGATCCTGCAGGGACGCAAGACGGATGTCGAGTCGATGGTCGCAGACAACTACAAGGGCACGCAGCCGGACGGCTCGTCCATGAACAAGCAGCAGTTGCTGGCTTCGCTCAAGGAGGCGAAGCAGATGTTCTCGCTCAACGCCGGCAAGCCTGAGGTCAAAGGCGACACGGCGACTATCACCGGAACCTACACGCTCAACTCTATGGACAAGCCGGAGCAGGGCGGCAAGACCTATCAATTCACGGACACCTATCGCAAACAGGGCGGCAAGTGGTTGGTCGCCTCCTCCGTCGTCACAGAGCAGAAGAAGTGAGAACGCGCAGAGAGCGCGCGTGGCTTGTAGTTACAAGCTCCGTGCGCTCTCTGCGCCCTCAGTCGTGGCGCATCCCGAATCGTCTACAGCTTATTTAGCCTGCGGGTTCATGGATTCGTGGCCGTGTGCCATGCGCCACGAGTTGCCCTGCCTGACGTAGACGCTGGTCACTTTGGCCGTGTAGTTCACCGGCTGGCCGCCGAACGTCGCCATGACGTTGCTGTTGTAGGTGAGGATGGCCGTCTCTCCGTAGACCTGCACGCGCGGATTGTACATCTGGAAATCCGTGTACTTCATCATCTCTGCGTACTGCTCGAATTTTGGCAGGAAGTTCACTTTCGGATCGGATTCGAGGTAGGGATTGTCCGGGCCGAAGTAGGTTGCGTCGTCCGCGAAAAACTGTGCGAAGAAGGTCTTGTCCTTGTGTTTCCAGGCTTCGACCGAAGATTTTTCGAGGGCGATGATCTGGTTGGCTGTGGCTTGCGGGTCGGCAGCAGCGGCGGCCCCGTCCGTCTTCAACAAGCTGAACGAGACGGTGATGGCCGCGACGAAAAGAATCACCACTAAGAGCTTCTGCTTCTTCATTCGGTTCCTCTTTCTCGGGCGGCGGTGCGTCGGGCCGCACCGCTCGGAGTTGAGCAAAAAAGTTCGCGCGAGGAGTCCGTGAGCGTTTGTGCCTCAGCCGAAAGGCTCAGGCGCGACGCAGTGTGATGAGCGAGATGCTGGCTCCGGTCGGATCGTTGATGACGCAGAAGCGTCCGACGTTCGGGATGTCCATCGGCGGGACGAGCACTTTGCCGCCGAGCTCCCAGACGCGCCGCGCGGAATCGTCCACGTCGTCCACGGCGACATAAGACATCCAGTGCGAGGTCGCGTCCGCGCCGCCGCACTCTTCGGTCAACTGGTACATGCCGCCGATGTGCTCCTCGCCGTTGACGATCTCCGTGTAGTTCATGCCCGCCGCCTGGCTTTCAGCCAGAGCCCAGCCCAGCAACTCCCTGTAAAATCTCTTGGCCGTCTCGATGTCCTTGCTGGCGAGCTCCGTCCAGCAGATCTTGCCGTGCGGGATGGCCTGGTGCTGTGTGTGCTGTTCGGTCCCGGTGCATTGCTCGGTAGCGGTGGCGGTTTGTTCTGACATGTGTCTTCTCCTTAAATTGGTTAAGCGAGGGAGTTAATTGTTTAAGACTGCTTCGCGACGTTAACGGATAATGCCAGTCCTGCTAAAAAGAGAAGGTGAGTCTCATCCGAAAGCGATGAAAACTCACCTTATCAAACCCACCCCTGCTCGTTCTGCCGTGTGAGGCGAGGACACGTGTCTTGCGCTTGTTTTGTAAAACCCCGCTTGATGTTCAGTGCGCGGCGAGCCACGCGCTGAAAACTTCCGACTCCTCCTGCTTCCCGCTCCAGCGCGCGCGGTTCTTGCCGGTGAGGGCCAGGACCATCGCCTGATGCTGCCCGGCGCGGTCGCCGAGTCGCTCGAAATAGTTGTAAAGACGATCAATTTTCTTCACGCTCTCGCGCGCGGCCTCGACCGTTTTGAAGGCCAGCACGTTGCGGAAGAAGCGCGAGTAGACGTTCTGTTCGCGCGCCGTCGTGGTGTAGAGATCGAAGTAGCCCGTGATGAGCCCTTCTCTCTGCAAGACCTGCGCGACGTAAGAGGGGCGCGCCGCGACCCGGCGCACGATCTGCGCGATGTCGGTCGTGCCGCTCTCGTAGAGCGCGACGATCTGATCTTTCTTCGAGCGCGCCTCGCTCTCGGAGGTGTGGACCTCTTCCTGCTCGACGAGGCTCAGCTGTGCGTCCTCGTCCGCGTAGTCCAGCTCCAGATGAAGCGGCGCGTTCTCCTCTCTGATTAATTCTTCAGTCATCATTTCCCTATACCTCCCGAAAAACAGTGGTCGGTGGTCAGCAGTCAGTGGTCAGTAAAAGCATTTCTCTGACCACTGACTACCGATGTCTGACTACTGCTCTTTAGCTCGCGCGGCGCATGCCTCCCGTGGTCGCTTCCTGACCGAGACCCTTGAGGTGGTCGATGAAGCTCGAAGCGGCGCGCTTCGAGAGCTCTTCGGTCTTGCAGCGGAGGACGCTCTGGCACTCCTCTTCGACCTCGACTCCGGCCTCGCGCGCCAGCGCGCGGATCATGCCGAGCTGCTTGGGCGTGACGAGGTCGGCCATGGACTTGGCGAGCGGGTCGCGCGGGAATTCGCTCTGCGGCGCTGTCCCCTCTTTTTCGATCACTTCTGACTCGCGCTGGTAGAGCTCCCGCGCGATGCCGAATTTAACGGCCGCGCGCTTGAGCGCGTCGTGCTCGGCCTTCTTGATGCCCATCTCGCTCTCGGCCGTGCCGGTGCCGACGCCTTCGCGCGTCACGCCGTCAATCGTGATGGCGGCGGTCACGGCAACCATCTCGCCGATAGCGACGATGTTGCGGACGGCGTGCGACCAGGTCGGCGCGACGCGGTCGAGGATGTCTGCGACGGTGTGCCACTCGATGTACTCGACCATGTGCGTGTTGCCGTTGCGGTCACGCCAGCCCTCGCGCGATTTGACGAGGTTCGGATCGACGTGCTGCTTCAGCGCGCGCAGCGTGTTGGTGAAAGCGAGCGGCACGACCGGCGCGCCCGTCTGCTCCATCTGCTCATCTGCTCCGGCGAATTCCGTCTCGGAGGCGTAAGCGGTTGCGTTCTGTTTCTTGCTCATGTCCTGCTCCTTCTGTGTTGTGTGTGGCGCGAGCGGGCGAAACTGCGAGACGGTCTTGTTTTCAAACTCGACCGGCTCTAACGCTTCATCCTGCTCCCGTTCGGAGCGTTCGATCTCTGCGATCTCGCGCTCCTCGGATGCGTTTGCGTGTGTGTGTGGC
>JAFBAJ010000567.1 GCA_019247865.1 Acidobacteriota bacterium | reverse complement strand
GAGACGCCTGAAGGCCCGAACATCGGACTCATCTCGTCGCTTTCGTGCTTTGCGCGCATCAACGAGTTCGGCTTTATCGAATCTCCTTATCGCAAGGTCGTGGACGGCCGCGTCGTCGAGTACGTGCGTATCCTCAACGGCGGCGATACGAAGTTCAAGCCGAACGAGCACGTCCCGACGGAAGAGGTCGAGAAGGCCAACAAGCGCGTCAGCGCGGATGGCCGCAAGGCCGAGTCCGAGCCCTGGCCCTTCTACCAGACGGCCTGGGAAGAGGACAAGCACGTCATCGGTCAGGCCAACATCGAGCTCGACGAGAACGGCTACATCATCAACGAGCGCAACGCCGCGAGAAAAGCCGGAGAGTTCATTCTCGCTCTGCGCAAGGACATCGAGTACGTGGATGTCTCGCCGAAACAGCTCGTTTCGGTTGCGGCCTCTTTGATTCCGTTCCTTGAGAACGACGACGCGAACCGCGCGCTGATGGGCTCGAACATGCAGCGCCAGTCTGTGCCGCTCCTTCGCGCAGAGGCTCCGTACATCGGAACCGGCATGGAGAAGGTGACGGCGCAGGACAGTGGCGCGGTCGTCGTCGCGCGCCGCGACGGCGTGGTGGACTACGTTGACTCCGAGCGCATCATCATCAAGGCCGACCACAACATGGACGGCACGATCTCGCGCGAGGTGACGGCGGACATCTACACGCTCATCAAGTTCAAGCGCTCGAACCAGAACACCTGCATCAACCAGCGTCCCATCGTGCAGGTCGGAGAGCGCGTCAACAAGGGTCAGGTCATCGCCGACGGCCCCTGCACGGACAGGGGCGAACTCGCCCTCGGTCGCAACGTGCTGGTCGCCTTCATGCCGTGGCGCGGCTACAACTTCGAGGACGCGATCCTCGTCTCCGAGCGGCTCGTGAAGGACGACTTCTACACTTCGATTCACATCGAAGAGTTGGAAATCGAAGCGCGCGACACCAAGCTCGGCCCCGAAGAGATCACGCGCGACATCCCGAACGTGGGCGAGAACATGCTCCGCGATCTGGACGAGTCGGGCATCATACGCATCGGCGCGCAGGTCAAGCCGGGCTCCATCCTCGTCGGCAAAGTCACGCCCAAGGGCGAGACGCAGTTGACGGCGGAAGAGAAGCTGTTAAGAGCTATCTTCGGCGAGAAGGCGGGCGACGTGAAGGATGCTTCGCTCGTTTCACCTCCGGGCATTGACGGCACGGTCGTGGACGTGCAGGTCTTCACACGCAAGGGGCA
Source organism: Acidobacteriota bacterium (assembly GCA_019247865.1). Lineage (GTDB taxonomy): Bacteria > Acidobacteriota > Blastocatellia > Pyrinomonadales > Pyrinomonadaceae > JACMLC01. Next base: position 1,413 of record JAFBAJ010000567.1, on the reverse strand, counting down.
GGAGAAAGACCATCGCTCGATGGCGATTGAGCAGGAAGAGGAAGACCGCCTGCGCCGCGACCTCGAAGACGAGATACGCATCCTGCGCGAACAGCGCGACGCGCGCATCTACGAGCTCTTCGAGGGGCGCAAGCTCGCCAAAGACCTCCTCGTCAACCGCGAGGTCGCCATCCCGCGCGGCGAGACCATCACGCGCGAGATGCTGGTCGGCGTCGAGCCTAAGGCATTGAGGAAAGCAGAGCTTTCCACCACGCGCGTGGATGTCGCGGCCGAGGTCAAAGAGTACGAGGAGCGCACAGAGCGGCAGATCAAGATTCTCTCGGATATCTACGAAGAGAAGATCGCCAAGCTGCGTCAGGGCGACGAACTCGCTCCCGGCGTCATCAAAATGGTGAAGGTCTTCATCGCCATGAAGCGCAAGCTTTCGGTCGGCGACAAGATGGCCGGGCGTCACGGTAACAAGGGCGTCATCGCGCGCATCCTGCCCGAAGAGGACATGCCCTATCTGCCCGACGGAACTCCGGTCGAGATCGTGCTCAATCCTTTGGGCGTGCCCTCGCGCATGAACGTCGGACAGATTCTGGAGACGCACCTCGGCTGGGCCGCACGCGTCCTCGGTCTGCATTTCGCAACGCCGGTCTTTGACGGCGCGAGCGAGAACGAGATCAAGAAGCGCCTGCGCGAAGCCGCCGGTCGCCTCAGCACGTTGGGTCTGCCTGAGATCGTCAACGAGTCTGGTAAGACAGTGCTCTACGACGGGCTGACGGGCGAGGCTTTCGAGCAGAAGGTGACCGTGGGGTACATCTACATGCTGAAGCTCTCGCATCTGGTGGACGACAAGATTCACGCGCGCTCGATTGGGCCGTACAGCCTCATCACGCAGCAGCCGCTCGGCGGCAAGGCGCAGTTCGGCGGACAGCGTTTCGGAGAAATGGAGGTCTGGGCGCTCGAAGCTTACGGCGCGGCGCACATCCTGCAGGAACTCCTGACGGCGAAGTCGGACGACGTGGCCGGACGCTCGAAGATCTACGAGGCCATCGTCAAGGGCGAGGCCGACTTTGACCCGGGCGTGCCCGAAAGTTTCAACGTGCTGGTGCGCGAGCTGCAATCGCTCTGTCTCGATGTCGAGCTAATCAACAAGGACGGCAACGGCAGCGCGGACGGCGACGGCGCGGGCGAGCCGCTGCTCTTGCTCGGCGGCGGAGCTGAATAGTTCTGTTTTGGTCTTTGGACTGAGGTCTTAGGTCTTTGATGTCTCACTCAAGGTCGAGTGGCGTGCAAAGACCAAAGCACAAAGACCCAAGACCGTTTTTCGGAGAAAAAGATGTTTCGATTCCAACAAGAGAAAACGCAACTGGCGCCGGACTTTGAGGCGATCCGCATCAGCCTGGCGTCGCCGGAGAAGATTCGGCA
>JAFBAJ010000490.1 GCA_019247865.1 Acidobacteriota bacterium | reverse complement strand
GACCAGTGCCAGGAGCAGCGTGAAGCCGAGCCCCACGCGGAGCGCGATGGCTCGCGTGCGCGCCGCGGTCTCGCTCGTCATGCCTTCGACCTTCGTGCTGAAGCCGCTCAGCGCGACGAGAAAGAAGATCATCGCCACGAGGCTAATCATGCCGCCGCGCGAGCCGCTCATCAGGAGCGCCACGCCCATCAGCGCGATGGCCGTCAGATAGAGCAGGCGCTTCTCTCTCTCAACCGCGCCCGCAAACATCAGGCCGAGCGGCAGGGCCAGCGTCATCTCCATGTAAGACGCAAAATTGTGGCGATTGACGAAGGGGCCGAAGGGGACGGCCAGGCGCGGCTCGCGGAGGCCGTAGATGCGCGTCGGGCTGATGAGCGCCTGAATGACCGCGATGAAGGCCAGCACGAAGCCGAAGATGATGATCGTGCGGACGATGGTGCGCAGGCGTCCGGGACTGTCCGTGTAGGCCAGCAGCGCCGCGAAATAGATGAAGAGCGCAGAGAGCTGAATCAGCACGAGCCGCGTCGCATACGGATCGAGCGAGAGCGTGCGGCTGATGCCTCCCGCCAGCGCGCCGCCAGCATCGCCCGCGCTCCCGAACGGCAAGACCTGCAGAAAGCCGAGCAGGATCAGGCCGAGGAGCGGCCATTGCAGCCGGTTCCCGCTCAGGCGCAGGACGCCCGTGCGCCAGGCATCGGCCGCCCAGCAGATGACGATGAAGGCCGCGCTCGCCTGAAAAGTGGCGAGCGTCCAGTAATCCACCGCGCCGAAGGCGAGCGTCGTCAGAATGAGCGCGAGGCACAGCGTCAAGAAGATGAGGCTGCCCGCCCACGTCTGCTCAAGCGTCACGAGCGGTCGCTGTTTATGCTCCGCCGTCCCGGACTGAGCGGTCGCCTGCTGTGGCTTGGCCGCCCTGGCCGAGACGTTCGAGATTGAAGTCGTCATACCAGATGATGCCGAAGATGGGGCACACCTCGCCGCAGTACGCGCGATTGGTGCGAACGTAGATGCCCTCCGTCTTGTCCGGCGTTGAAAATTCTATCGTTATGGGCTGCCAGTCGTTGCGGCCCAGCGGAAACGGCGCGCTCGTGCCGAGCACCTTATTGTCCGCCGTGTTCGCCACTTCGATGAGCGGCGTGCCGCCGCTCTTTAAGTCCTGCGTCCGCACGTAAGCGGTCAGGCGATAGCGCGTGTGCGGCTCGACCGGGACGACCTGCACGATGTTGTAGTAAGCAGGCTTTGCGAAGCCGTTGAAGATGACGCGCAGGCTGCGGTTGCCCGTGTGATGCATCCCGGAATCAATCGCCGCCTCAGTTTGCGCGACCCCGTTGACCTGCCAGCCGAAGAGGCTCGCGCCCGGCGCGCTGATGCTGTTCTCAAATCCGCTGTTGGCGAATTGCCCGACCTCCTCGGCGCTCTCGACTTCGAGGTCACGCGCCAGAGCACGCGCGGCCAGATATTGTTTGCGTTCGAAGAGAGCCTTCAATAAGTCCTCGCCGGTCTTGCGCTCCTGCTGCTTCTCGGAGTTGCTGAGGCTCTTCCACAGGCGCACGGCGTCATCCGCGCGCTCGTGTGCGGCGAGAAAAGCAGCGAGCTGCGCGCGCACGGACGCGCCCTCGCCCACCGCGCGCTCGATTGTCGGCACGTCTTTATCAAAGATGTTCCAGGCGGCGTCGAAGACCTGTCCGCGAAAAGCTGGCGGATTGCCTTCGGCCGCACGACGCAGCTCTGCGAAAGCATCTTCCGTGCGCCCGGAACGCAGGAGCAGGTTGCCCAGGTACCAGCGCGGGTAGGTATAAGCCGGAGCCAGCTCGATGGCGCGGCGCAGGGCTTTTTCACCGCCGCCGGTATCGCCCGCCTGCTCGCGCGCGCGCCCCAGCTCAAGCCACAAACGGTAATCGTTCGGCGAGCGCCTGACCGCCTCCTCGTGCAGCCGCACGGCTTCGGGCAGGCGGCTCGGGTCGAGCGTGCGCTTCTCCAGATTGGCCGCCGCCAGATAGACCAGCGGGTCGCTCGGCGCGAAGCTCATCGCGCGCCGCGTCGTCTCCAGCCCGCCCTCGTCCACGTCCGGCGCGAAGTCGGCCATCGTGTTGCCCAGATACCAGCGCCCGCCGCACCACGCGCCCAACAGGACGAGCACGACCGGCACGACGAGCAGCGCACGCCTCAACGTCGTACCGACACTGATCAACTTGAGTTGGTCTACTGTGGCTTCTGACACTGGTCTTCGATCTTGCTCGAACGGAATGGCGAAACCCTAGTCTATCAGCCGCGACAAAGCAAGTGCTGAATAAAGAATCTCACCGCCGAAGACGCAGAGAAGGCGCAGAGGATCACAGAGAGTCAAGAGCTATGATGTCTCTGCGTTCCCTCTGCGAGAACTCTGCGTCTCTGCGGTGAGTCAACCCCACGCTTCACTCAATCCTGGGTGCTGTAAAAGCCGCGTATCACCTCGACGACGTACTGCTGCTGCTCGCGGCTCAGCTCCGGATAGACCGGGAGCGCGAGCGTTTCGCGCGCGGCGCGCTCGGCCTCCGGAAACGCGCCCGCGTCGTAGCCTAGATAAGCGAAGCATTCCTGCAAGTGCAAAGGCACAGGATAGTAGATGTCCGTCCCGACGCCGTGCTGCTTGAGATGCTCGAAGAGCCGGTCGCGCTCGGCGGCGCGGATGACGTATTGATGATAGATATGGCGCGCGCCCTCGCGGACGAAGGGCAGCGTGATCTGCTCGGTCAGCCCGGCGTCCGTGAAGAGCTGGTTGTAGAGTGCTGCGCGCGCGGCGCGTGCGTTCGACCAGTCGTCCAGATGCGGCAGCTTGACGCGCAGGACTGCGGCCTGCAAAGCGTCGAGGCGGCTGTTGATGCCGATCACGCGATGATAGTAGCGCCGCTCGCCGCCGTGCACGCGCAGCACGCGCAGGCGCTCCGCCAGCTCGTCATCATTCGTCGTCAGCATTCCGGCATCGCCCGCAGCGCCCAGGTTCTTCGACGGATAAAAGCTGAAGCAGCCGATGTCGCTCAGACCTCCGGCGCGGCGCTCAAAGTCATCAGCCCCGATGGCCTGCGCCGCGTCCTCCACGACGCGCAGGTTCCGCCGCGCGGCGATCTCATTGATCGCCTCCATCACAGCGCACTGCCCGTAGAGATGCACGGGCATGATGACGCGCGTGCGCTCCGTGACGGCGTCCTCAATTTTTGTGACATCAATGTTGTAGGTCTGCGGCTCGATGTCGACGAAGACCGGGCGCGCCCCGACGCGCGCCATCGCGCTGGCGGTGGCGAAGAAGCTGTAAGGCGTCGTGATAACCTCATCGCCCTCGCCGACGCCGAGCGCCATCAACGCCAGCAGCAGCGCGTCCGAGCCGTTGGCGCAGCCGATGGCATGCCGCACGCGCGAGTAAGCGGCCAGCTCGCGCTCCAGCTCCGCGACCTCCGGGCCGAGAATGAAGTGCTGCGACTCAAAGACGCGGTCGACCGCCGCACGCATCTCCTCGCGCAAGCCGTCGTACTGCGCCTGCAAGTCAAGCAACGGCACGTTCATGTTCATCATATAAATTCAACTTTAACGCAACCTAAGAAGTTCACGCAAAGGCGCAAAGGGGAGACGAAAGCAGGCATGTGCGTACTTCTGTCTTTCCTTCGCGCCTTTGCGTGAACCTTCTACGCCACCTTATACACCGGGATCGGAGTCTCGCGCCCTTTGACCAGCACGTCGCCGATGGGAATGGCGGCGTGGAGCTGGTCGCCGAGCGCCGTCCAGACAGCCCCCGAAATCAGGAACTGTGCGTCGAACTGCTTGTTGAGCTGCTCGATGCGTGAAGCGAGGTTCACGACATCGCCGATGACCGTGTACTCCCTGCGCAGCGACGAGCCGAGGCTGCCCGTGACGGCCTCGCCCGCATGGAGGCCGATCCCGACGGTCGTCGGAAAGACCGTGCCCTTCTCCACCTCTTCACGGAGCCGCGCCAGTATCTCCAGAGACGCGGCGACGGCGTTGGAGCAGTCCGCGCCCTGCGAGAGCGGCGCGCCGAAGACCGCCATGAAGCCGTCGCCCAGAAACTTATTGATGATCCCGTGATGGCGATTGACGATCTCGATCATGAATTCAAAGAGCGACTCCAGATAATCCACCACCTCTTCCGGGCTCCGCGTCTCGGCGAATGAAGTGAAGTTGCGTATGTCCAGGAACATCACGCAGACGTTGCGCTTCTCGCTCCGGAGGTCTGATTTGTGCGTCAACAGCTTGTCCATCACCTCCGGCGAAACGTATTCGCCGAAGGTGCGGCTGATGCGATTGCGCTCTTCGAGCACCTCGAAGGACTTGAGGCTGCGCTTCTTGATCTGCATCGTGACGAGCCCCGTCACGACGCCGGTCATGAAGAGGAGCACGGCTTTCAGCAGATGCCCGGACACGCCCGACAACACCGGCTCGATGTGCGCGACAGGCCCCTGGCTCAGACAGAGGACGGCCAGCAGCGCGTATTCAAGTCCTGCGACCGCGCCCGTGAAGACGCAGATGCGGAAGTTCAGACGCAGCGCCGAGAGCATGATGAAGATCGGATAGATCAGGAGCGTCGGCATAAAGAGCGTGTAAACCGGGCCGAGAAACATCGCCCCGTTGATGAGCGCGATGGTCGGGATGCTGGTTTCGATGAAGGCGCTCAGATACTGCCAGCGCGGGTCGGGTCTGCCCCCGTGCCGGATCAAGCGTGTGATGGCCCTGCGCTCGGCCAGCAGGCAGACCAGCACCAGCCCGATAAGCAGGCAGGCGCTGAGCTGGAAGCTTCGGAAGTGGCCGTGAAAGATGCGCTGTGTCTGCTCGTAAGCCAGGACGGAGATGCTCAGGAGCAGCAGGAGAGCTGAGACGACGACCCCGATCATGATCGTCATCCGCAGCTTGTCGCTCTCCAGAATCTCCAGCCCGAACTCCTCCTCGAAGGCGCTGGGGATGTCGCTCAGGCGTTTGCGCCTGCGCCGGAGCTTGTGCGTGGGTAAAGCCAGCATACTATTACCTCTCCTCTAAATGTGCCCGGCCGCTTGCGCCGGCACGGCCACTTGGGCAGGTGCTGTCTCCGGCTCGACGCCCGCCGAGTGGTCATCCCACTTGATGAGCTTCAGATCGAGCACGAAGATGGCGTAGATCACAGGCACCAGCAGCAGTGTGATAAAGGTCGCCACGCTGAGGCCGCCGATCTGCGCGTAACAGAGCGGCTCCCAGAGCGGCCCGCCGTGCGAGGCGAGCGGGAAGAGCGCGATGACCGTCGCCCCGACTGTGATCATCACAGGACGCAGGCGCATGATGCCCGCGTCGAGCAGAGCTTCGATCAGCGGCTCGCCTTCCGAGTGCTTCTCTTCGATGAAGTCGAAGAGCACGATGATGTGGCTGACGATCACGCCAACCAGGCTCACGATGCCGAGGAAGCCCATGAAGCCGAACGGCTCGCCCATCAGCCACAGCGCGCCGACCGCGCCGACCATCCCGAACGGCACGGCCGCGAAGACGACGAACGGCTTGATCGCGTTCTTGAACTGAAAGACGAGCGCCAGAAAGATGGCGGCCACGCTTATCATCAGCACGATGGTCAGCTCTTTGAAGCTCTTGACCTGATCCTCTTCCTCGCCGCCGATCTCCAGGCGATAGCCGCTCGGCATCTCCTGCTGCAACTCCTTGAGCTTGCCGCGCGCGGCCGACATGACCTCGGAGGCCAGCTTGCCCTCCGCAGGCATCGCCGAGACGGTGATCGTGCGAAATTGATTGCGCGAGCGCAGCTTCTCGGTCTGCATCCCGTACTCCGTCGAAGAGACCTGCCGCAGATGTATCTTCTGCGAGCCCTGCCCGGCGTAGACGTACAGGTTATTGAGGTCGCTCAGTTGCGCACGCTCTTCCATGCGCAGCCGCGCGACGACCGGAATCTGCTTGTCCCCCTCGCGCAAAGTCGTCACCTTGCGGCCGTAGGTCGCGGACTGCGAAGCCATCGCTACATCCAGATTCGTGAGGCCCGCCATGTTCGCACGATCCGGGTCTGTCTTGAGCCGCACGGCAAAGCTCTCCTCGCCCCAATCGTCGCGCACGCCGGTCGCGATGCCCGTCCCTTCCAGGATCGTCTTCACACGGTCGGCGTAAGAGCGCAGGGCCTGCGTGTCCTGTCCGCTCAGGCGAATGGCGACGGGCAATCCGACAGCCTTGCCCGATTCCAATTGCCGCACGTAGATGCGTGCGCCCGGGATGCGCTCTGAGAGAGCCTGCTGCAAAGGCTCCATCAGATGAGCCGTGTCGTGCTTGTCTTTGACCTGAATGATGATCTGCGCGTAGTT
>JAFBAJ010000358.1 GCA_019247865.1 Acidobacteriota bacterium | reverse complement strand
AGCATGATGTTCATCACGCCGATGCCTCCGATCATCAGCGCGACGAAAGAGACGGCCGTCAGTACGAGCGCGGTCGCGCCCGTCAGCTGGTTGTAAATGTCCAGCAGCGAGTCCTGCGAAGAGATGCCGAAATTATCTTTCTCGGCGGGCGCGACGCGGCGACGGCGGCGCAGGATGTCGCGTATCTCTTCCATCGCGGGCTTGACATAGGCTCTCGATTTCGGCCGCACGATGATAAAGAAGATGACATCCGGGAAAGGGAAGTCACGATAATATTTTTGAAAGGTCGTGATCGGGATAAAGATCGAGTTGTCGCGCGATTGCCCGAAGAAGTTTCCCAAAGGCTCCATCACGCCGATGACGCGGAAGGGATTGCCGCCGATCTTGAGCTCTTTGCCGAGCGGGTCTTCATTCGGAAAGAGCGCGTGCACCACGTCCACGCCGAGCACGCAGACGTTCGAGCGCTCATGCAGATCGAGGTCTGCGATGAAGCGTCCGTGTCCGATGTACTGCGAGTGTACGAACTCGTATTCGGGCATCACGCCGAGCAGGATCGGCGTGTCCGATTGCTTCTCCTCATAGCGCACGGTTTCGGAGATCTTGCGCTGGATCGGCGAGACGCCGACGATGGACGGAGCTTCATGCCGGAATGCTTCGGCATCATCCAGCGTCAAGTCCTTGCGCTGCCGCTCCTCCTGCCCCGGCTGGCGGCCGAAGCTCGGATCGAACTTCGAGATGAAGATCGTATTCGAGCCCAAAGATTCGATCTGGTCTGCGAAGGCTTTGTTCAGGCCCTGTATGATCGAGACCATAAAGATGACCGTCACCACTCCGACCGTCACGCCCAAAATCGTCAGCGCCGAGCGGAGCTTGTTAGTCCGCACGGTCTCAAAGGCCATCGCCGCAGATTCTTTGATGTCGTCAAACGTCATAAAAAGCGGGAGTCAGGAGTCAAGAGTCAGAAGCCGGAATGAAAGGCTGAAACCGTCCTTCTTCTGATTTCTGGCTCCTGACTTCTGGATTCTCGTCCTTCGTCATTCTGCCCTCAAAGCCTCGATCGGGTCGAGTCGCGCCGCGCGCCACGCGGGCCAGAGGCCGCTGATGATGCCGACGATGGAAGAGACGCCGACGCCGAGCACGGCCGAGTTGATGCTGAGCAGCAACGGAAAGCCCATCAGAAACGAGAGCAGGTACGCGAGGGCAAAGCCCGTCACGACGCCGATGGCCCCGCCGAGCGCCGTCACCGTCAGAGCTTCGATCAAAAATTGCCGCAGGATGTCCACGCGCCGCGCTCCAACCGCTTTGCGAATGCCGATCTCTTTCGTCCGCTCGGTGACGGAGACGAGCATGATGTTCATCACGACGATGCCTCGGACGACGAGCGAGATGGCCGCGACCCCGATGGTCACGATGTAGATGTTCGAGGTCGCTTTGCCGTAGAGGTCCAGAAAGACATCCTGCGATTCGAGCGTGAAGCCGTCGTCATCGTCCTTGAATGTCTTGCCGCGACGATTGCGCATGATGGTGCGCACCTGATCCTGCGCCTCTTCGAGGTGCGCGGCGGTCGGCACCTGGATGTGTATCGTCAGCGAATCGCGCGCGCCGAAAATCTTCTGGTAGGTCGGATACGGAATGAAGACGAAGTTGTCGCGCGAGAAGCCGAAGATCTTGCCCTGCTTCTCGGCCACGCCCGTGATGTGGAAGAGGCGGCCCGCCACGCGCAGCTCCTTGCCGACGACCTGTTCGGGCGGCGCGTTGTCGAAGAGATTTTCCAGGATGTCCGAGCCGACGACGCAGGTGTCCGCGCCCGCTTCGCCCTCGCTCTCAGACCACACGCGCCCGGCTTCGATTGAGACATCTTCGATGTCGAACATCGAGAGCGTGATGCCGCGCACGGGCACGTCTTCGGACTTCTGATCGCCGTGCTTGACCAGTTCGCGCGCGTTGGCGGCGATCCCTGTGCGCCAGCACGCCGAGCACAGACGCGCGATGGCTTCCCCGTCCTCGTCGGTCACGTCCTTCCGGCGATTGAACTTGATGAAGTCTTCGCGCGAGGTGATGATGAGCGGTCTCTTGGCGATGGTGAAGACGGTCGAGCCCTGCGAGGAGAAGGTCGAAGCGACCGTCTGGTCGAGACCTTTGATGATGGTCACGACGGCGATCACCGCCGAGACGCCGACCACGATGCCGACCAGAGTGAGCGCCGTCCGCAGCTTGTTCGAGCGCAAGCTCGCCAGCGCCACGCGGAACGATTCCCAGAATTGCGCAAAGCGAAAAAGCATAAA
>JAFBAJ010000213.1 GCA_019247865.1 Acidobacteriota bacterium | reverse complement strand
GACCTTGTCCCAGTGCTGGCCGACCCAGACCTCCGAGCCGTTGTATTCCAGAAAGAGCGGCCGTCCGGCCCGCACACACGCCTCGACGCCCGCCCAGCTAAAACGCCCGTAGCGTTGATAGATAAAGTCCGGCGCGCGCGCTGTGATCTCCTGCGCCGCGCCCTTTGTGAAGAGCAGGTTATTGTGCAGGTCAAAGATCGCGCGCGTCGAGCCGAGCGGCTGCGGCCAGATAATTTTCAAAGGCGTGCGGTTGTGATCGAGCCCTGCGATCTCGTCGTTGCTGATAAAGCGTATGCGCGCGCCACGCTTCGTCGCGGCGTTGATGAAGCCGTTGATGTGGCTCGACGCGCCGCCGATCTGCGTGCCCGCGCCCGGCGTCGCGCGCAGGTACACGATCTCCGGCGCGTCCGGGTGATTCGTCGCCGCAGTTCGCCTGGCGGTCTGCCGATTCTCCGCGATTGCGCGCTCCAGCCGCTTGAGCTCCCTGCGCGCGCGTGCGAGCGTGGCCGTGCTCAGCGCCGCTTCCCACGTTAACCTCGCGGGCATGGTGGCGAGAATGCGCGCGCGCTTCTCTCTTTGAAATCCTTTGTGCGCGTCGAGCAGGACGCACTCACGCGCGCCCGCCATCGCGCCGAAGAGCAGAAAGGCGCTCTGCCCGCGCTGCCACGCGAGGCGCTCGGTCGAGACTGCGAACACGTCCGGCCGCCGCGCACGCAGAGCCGCGAGCCGGGCTGTGACCGCCTGGCTCTCAAATTCCTTACGCGGGATGTTTTCGATCTCTGCCTGCGGATAACGCCCGGCCAGAATCGTGCGCGCGCGTTCCACTTCTCCATCCAGAGCGACGAGGACGATCTTCACGGCTTCGATGGTATCTCAATTTTTAAGTCAACCCAAACCTTCGCGCCCTTGAGTCTTTCCTTGTTTGCGCCTTTGCGTGAAACGCTGATGGTTCTCGCAAAGACGCTAAAAAAGAAAGACTCAAGGGCGCAAAGGTTTGAATGAGGTGGTGGCTTGAGTTTTAAGAAGCAGCCGCTTCAGCATCGGGCGTGATGATGCGCAGATTGGGCGAGTCCTGCAGGACGCGTGTGCCGGGCGGGACGGAGTGCGTGAGCCACACGTTGCCGCCGATGACCGAGCCGCGGCCGATGACCGTGTCGCCGCCGAGGATCGTCGCGCCCGCGTAGATCACTACGTCGTCTTCGATTGTCGGATGCCGCTTGGTGTTGCGCACCAGTTCGCCCGCGTTGTCCTTGTCGAACGAGAACGCGCCGATGGTCACGCCCTGATAGAGCTTGACGTGGTTGCCGATGACGGCCGTGCCGCCGATGACGACGCCCGTCCCGTGATCTATGAAGAAGCCCTTCCCGATCTGTGTGCCGGGGTGGATGTCTATCCCTGTGCGATGGTGCGCGTGCTCGGTCATGATGCGCGGCAGGAGCGGAATATTCATCTTGAAGAGCTCGTGCGCGAGGCGCGCGACCATCACCGCGTAGATGCTCGGATAGCTGAAGATGATCTCGTCCTTGCAGGTCGCGGCCGGGTCGCCGTCGTAGGCCGCGTCCACATCGCTTGCGAGCAGCAAGCGCAGGTGCGCGAACTGTGCGAGGAAAGCCGCCGCGTAGTCCGAAGCCTCGCGCGCCTTGATGTCGCAGGCCTCGCCGATATTGGTGCTGTGGCAGATGGCGCGGCGGATCTGCTCGGTCAGCGTCTCGTAGAGCCACGACATGCGCGACTCGACGTGCAGCCGCAGGCTCTCGCCCGTCAACCCTTGTGCGCCGATGTAGCCGGGGAACAGCAGCTCGTGCGTCGTCACGAGCACGCGTATGATCTCCGCATGCGACGGCAACGGCTGGCGGTCAAGATGGTGAATCCTGATGCCTTCAGCCGAATAAGATTCCAGCAGCTCATTGGCCGCGCGGGCGATTTTTTCGTGCATTGCGTCAGTGGTCAGTGGTCAGTGGTCAGTGGTCGGTGGTCGGTGAAAAGCTGCTCTCTTCTGACCACTGACCACCGACCACTGACCACTTCATTCGATCTCGATTCCTCTCTCTTTGGCGATGCCGCGTGCTTTCATAATCACGTCATCGTCCACGGTTTCGGCTCCGCCCGTCCAGCCCTCTACTTCTTCGAGAGGACGGCCGAGCGCGACCGCCAGTTTCTCATCGCTGCCTTCAAAGCCCGCGTCGCGCAGCCGTTTGAGGATCGCGCGCCCTTGGGTCTGCGTCGTCCCGCGATCGTCAACTTCGCCGCCTTCAGTGACCGGCGCTTGTCCTGTGCTCTCTTCCATCATGTTCCCCCTCGTAGTCTGTTTTGCGAGTGCGAGCCATTATAACGGCAGACCTGCCAAGACCAAAGGCCGAAGACCTCAGTCCAGACCCGGCTTGCCGCTCCGCGCTTTTGCTTTTACTCTGTCTGGCGATGACGAACTTTACGATCGCGCAGGCATTGGTCGAGGCGACGCAGCTTTTGCGGCGCGGCGGAGTGACGGAGGCGAGGCGCGATGCGGCCGTGCTGCTGGCGCATCTGATCGGGCGCGACCAGACCTATCTCATCGCGCACGCCGAGCGGGAGCTGGCGGGGGCGGACGTGGCGCGCTACCGTGCGGCCGTGGAGCGGCGCGCGGCGGGCGAGCCTTTGCAGTACATCACGGGCCATCAGGAGTTCTTCAATCTGGACTTCGCGGTCACGCCCGACGTGCTGATCCCGCGCCCGGACACGGAGCTGCTGGTCGAGACGGCGCTGGAGCTGCTCGGTCCAGCAGATGAGAGGCGTGCTGTGTGTGATGTCGGGACGGGTTCCGGCTGCATCATCATCTCGCTCCTGCACGAGCGCCCGCAGCTCAGGGGCGTGGCGACGGACATCTCGACGGAGGCGCTCCGGGTGGCCGCGCGCAATGCCGCGCAGCACGGCGTCGGCGGGCGGCTGGAGCTGTTCGCAGCGGACTGTCTGGACGCGCTCTCTGCGGAGCGTGCGCGCTTCAGCCTCATCGCCTCGAATCCGCCTTACGTGACCGAAGCGGCGCTCCCGCACCTGCAACGCGAAGTCCGCGAGCACGAGCCGCGCGTCGCGCTCACGCCCGGCGGCGACGGCCTC
>JAFBAJ010000015.1 GCA_019247865.1 Acidobacteriota bacterium | reverse complement strand
GGGCGAGTGCGGAACCTGCGCCGTGCTGGTTGACGGGCGCTCCGTGCTCTCCTGTCTCGCGCTCGGCCTGGACATGGAAGGATGCGAGGTCAAGACCGTCGAAGGCATGGCCGCGGGCGGGCAACTGCATCCGTTGCAGGAGACTTTCGCCGACCTCGGCGCGGCGCAATGCGGCTACTGCACGCCCGGCTTCCTGCTCGTCGCCGAAGAGTTATTGGACAAAAATCGGCAGCCCACGCGCGAAGAGATCAAGGAAGCACTGGCCGGCAATCTCTGCCGCTGCACTGGCTACATCAAGATTTACGAGGCGGTCGAGCTGGCCGCCGCACGCATGCGCGGCGAAGAGCTGGAGCTGCCCAGAGAGAGCGTTTACGGATACGAATAAATGAGAAACGGAAAAGACCAGAACGGCGAGCCGCTGAAGGTAGTCGGCAAGCCTTTTCGCAAGGTTGACGCGCGCGCCAAGTGCACGGGTCAGACGAAGTTCGCGGACGACATCGTGCTGCCGCGCATGCTCTTCTGCAAGCTGCTGCGCTCGCACGAGCCGCACGCGCGGATCAAGAGCATAGATGTCTCCAAAGCCCTAGCCCTGCCCGGCGTCCACGCCGTCATCACCGGCAAAGACCTGCCGATTCCATACGGCATCCTTCCCGTCTCGCAGGACGAGCACGCGCTCTGCATCGACAAGGTGCGCTTCATCGGCGATCCGGTCGCGGCCGTCGCGGCCGTTGACGAGGACACTGCCTTCGACGCGATGAATCTGATCGAGGTCGAATACGAGCAGTTGCAGACCATCACCAGCATCGAAGAGGCCGTGATGGTCGAAGAGCCGCGCATACACGACTACGGCGACGGCGGCAACATACACAAAAAGGTCCACCTCGAATTCGGAGACCTTGACGAAGGCTTCGCTCAAGCAGACCTCGTGCGCGAGGACGTTTTCTTCTACGAAGGCAACACGCATCTGCCGATGGAGCAGCACGCGGCGGTCGCGCACTTTGATGCCGACGGCAAGATGACCTTGTGGAGCTCTACGCAGACGCCGCACTACGTTCATCGCGCGCTCGCCAAGACTCTGGAGCTTCCGGCGAGCCACATCCGCGTCATCGCCACGCCCAACGGCGGCGGCTTCGGCGGCAAAAGCGACCCCTTCAACCACGAGCTGGCGGTCTGCAAGCTCTCGATGATCACCGGACGCCCTGTGAAAGTGACGCTGACGCGCGAAGAGGTCTTCTATTGTCATCGCGGTCGCCATCCGGTCTTGATGAAGGTCAAAACGGGCGTCAGGAAAGACGGCTCGATCACCGCGATGGATTTTCAATCGTTCCTCGACGGCGGAGCCTACGGCTCCTACGGCGTGGCTTCGACCTTCTACACGGGCGCGCTCCAGACGGTGACGTATGAAGTCCCGCGTTATCGCTTTCGCGGCGTGCGCTGCTTTACCAACAAGCCGCCGTGCGGCCCCAAGCGCGGGCACGGCACGCCGCAGCCGCGCTTCGGCCTCGAAATCCAGCTCGACAAGATTGCCGATGAGTTAGGACTTGATCCGGCCGAGATGCGCAAGCAGCATCTCGTGCAGCCCTACTCGGTCACGGCCAATTACCTGCGCATCGGCTCGATGGGACTCGGCCAGTGCATAGACAAAGTGGTCGAAGGCTCTGACTGGAAGAGCAAGTATAAGAAGCTGCCGGAGGGTCGCGGCGTCGGTATCGCGTGCAGCTCGTACATCTGCGGCGCGGGGCTGCCGATCTACTGGAACAACATGCCGCACTCCGGCGTGCAGTTGCGGCTTGATCGGCAGGGCGGCGTCTGCGTGATGTGCGGCTCGACGGACATCGGCCAGGGCTCGGATTCCATTCTCGCTTACATCGTCGCCGAAGTCCTCGGCATCGACCCGTTCGACATACGCGTCGTGACGGCCGACACGGATCTGACGCCCGTCGACCTCGGCAGCTATTCGAGCCGCGTCACGTTGATGACGGGCAACGCTGCGCTCCAGGCGGCCGAGCGTGCGCGCGAGCTGCTGACGATGGCGGTGGCGGAAAAGCTCTCTGTGCCGTCCGTCAATCTCTCTTTCGCAGACCGCCGCGTCTTCGATGTCGAGAACCCGGAGGTGGGCGTGACGTTTGCCGAAGCAGTCGTGCTGGCGGAAACGAAGTTCGGGACTATCGGCACGGTCGGCTCGTACACGCCGCCGCGCTCGCCCGGCAAGTTCAAGGGCGCGGGCGTCGGCCCTTCGCCCGCTTACAGCTATTCGGCCGCGGTCGCAGAGGTCGAAGTGGACGTCGAGACGGGCATCGTCACCGTCCCCAAAA
>JAFBAJ010000755.1 GCA_019247865.1 Acidobacteriota bacterium | reverse complement strand
GCGCTGCTCTATAGCGGCATCATACGCTTTGACCGCGTTCTCGTTATCGCCCTGCTTTTGTAAGACGAAGGCCAGATTGTACTGCGCCGCGTAAAAGTTGCCGCCCTTCTGGTCAATCGCCGTGCGGAAATGGTCTGTCGCTTCTGCGAGCTGCCCCTTCGCCATCAGCACGCGCCCCAAACGATTATGCGCCGTCGGAAAATCTTTCTGGAGTTCAATAGCACGCTTGTAATCTTTGATCGCGGAATCGTAATCGCGCGTCGAAAAATAATACCCGCCGCGCTCGTAAAATTCGGCCGCCGAGACGGGCTCGCGCGCGGGCGCGGTGCGGCGCGGCTCGTTCGCGCCCGGAGTGATAAAGCGGCCGGTCGCTTCGGCATCTTCAGCCATCGCGTTCGCAGGGGCGGAAGGGCGCGTAGACCTCATCCAATAGCCTGCGATGATCAGCGCCAGCGAGAAGACCGCGACAAAGATCGCGATGAGCACGAGCGGCTGGCGCAGGCGCTGGCGAAAAGCATCTTTGCGTGTCAGCGGGACTTCGACGCGCGCGACGACCTCTCCGGATTTTTCAGGAGCGTGCGCAGCGACACCGGAAGCGCTCGCAGATGACGCGGCATGCGATTGAGCATCAAGCCCGGCCTGACTTTCAGCGTCGCGCGCGCCGCCCGTCTGGACGGCCCGCTCTTCGGCCGTGTGCGGCGAGTGTGCTTCCGCTGTTTTGGGGCGCGACGCGCGGCTCTCGCGCAGGCGTTCGATATCGATCACGAGTCTGCCGGAAGGAGTCTCCGTGCCCGCGTCGCGCAATGAATCGAGCGTCGGCGCGCTGAAGCCCTCGGCGTGTTCGAGGCCGAGCTGCTGCGCCGTCGCATACAGCTCGCGCCGGAACTCTCCGGCGTTGGTCGGACGCTCCGCAGGCTTCTTCTCCAGCGCATGCAGGACGAGCTTTTCCAGCTCCGCCGGGATCGTCGAGACGAATTCGCGCGGCGCGCGCGGCAGTTCCGAAGAATGTTTCAACGCCACGGAGAGCGGCGTCGGCCCCGTGAAAGGCGTCGTGCCCGTCAGCATCTCGTAGAGAATGATGCCGAGGCTGTAGACATCCGCAGCGGGCGTCAACTCCGCGCCGTCGCACTGTTCGGGCGACATGTAGCGCGGCGTCCCGATCATCACGCCCGTCTGCGTCAAGGGCTTCTGCTCGACCCCGTCGCTGGCGTCGCTCGCCAGCTTGGCGATGCCGAAGTCCAGCACCTTGATGATCGTCGGCGCGTGCGGTCGCTGGACGACGAAGATATTGCCGGGCTTCAAGTCACGGTGGATGACTCCCTCTTCATGCGCCGCCGCGACGGCCGCGGAAATTTGGAGCATCAGAGAGACTGCGCGCGCGGTATCGAGCGGAGCCTCGCGCGCCAGCACATCGCGCAATGAGCGCCCTTCCAGCAGCTCCATCACGATATAGTAGACGCCGTCGGCGGTGCGTCCGAAATCCGTCACGGCCACCGCGTTCGTGTGACGCAGGCGTCCGGCGGCTCTGGCCTCGCGCCGAAAACGCTCCTGCGCCGCAGCGTCTTCGACGAAGCGCGAATTGAGGACTTTGACCGCGACCGGCCGGTCGATCAGGAGATGCGTCCCGCGATAGACCGTGCCCATCCCGCCCTCGCCGAGGCGTTCGTCGAGGCGATACTTGTCATCCAGCGTGAGGCCGACGAGCGGATCGTCGCGTTCAGTCGCCACGGTCGCATCCGCCTGCAAAGACGTCCCGTCCTCCGGGCACGTTTGCAGGTCATCCCCATAATGGCGACCGCATGTTGGGCAATGAAGCATAAAAAGTTTTCAGCTACTCCAGACGCGAAAGATTATGCCGTTATCTTCGATAGCTCACAACCCCTTATTGACGTCGATGATGTCCTCAATTCAACTCTCTGCGCTTGCTCTGCGTGAACTCTGCGCCTCTGCGTTGAGTGTTTGGCAGCCTCAGCTCAACGCAGAGACGCAGAGAAGTCGCTGAGGTGTCGCAGAGAAAAACAATTCAGGACACCACCTTGACGTTAAACCCATAGCTTGCGCGATGGGCTACTGTTATTTCCGTCACGGCCGTAACTCTTGCGTCGCATCAAAATCAGCGGGGCGGTTTGTTCGTGCGAAGCGCCCACCAGAGGAGAACCGACATGCCCACACCGGCGACGATCAAGATCAGTCCGACGAAAATGTTTATCAACAAATCCATACTTTATTCCACCACGAAAGCTCAGCTCCGCCTGAAAACGTAAGCGGCAGAGCCGGGCTCAAACAACGCGCGGGTGATGGCGTAGCAGCGCAGGTCTGCGTTGTAAAAGTGCACCATCCCCTCGTACTTCATCCCGACCTTCTCCATCACGCGCCAGGAGCCGGTGTTCTGCGGGTACGAGAGCGCGATGATGCGGTCCAGCTCCGTCTGCTCGTAGGCGAAGCGCAGGCAGGCGCGCGCAGCCTCCGTCACGTATCCCTGATTCCAGTAGAGCGGCTCCATGCCGTACAGGAGCTCGACGTTCGGCGTCTCTTCGACGTACTGAAAGCCGCAATAGCCGATCAGCCGGCCATCCTCTCTGAGCGTCATCGCCAGATGGCTAAAGCCTTGCTCGTCCCAGCGCTTCTGCGTGCGTATGAAATAGTTTTCGACGTGCTCGCGCGTCGGCTTCCAGCCCGGGCGTATGTAACGCGTGACCTCCTCCATGTCCCAGAGGCGGAACATCGCGTCGAAGTCTTCGGCGGGCACAAAGGTGCGCAGGCGCAGGCGCGCGGTTTCGATTTCAATCCGGGGATAGCTCATCTCTTAATCGTCACCGGCGACGCCCGCGCGCTCGTGCTCTAAGGTCTGCGCCTCGCTGACGTTCGCCATCGAGCTTTCCTCGTTGCGCAGGCGGTTCTCGTAAGCCGCGCGGAT
Source organism: Acidobacteriota bacterium (assembly GCA_019247865.1). Lineage (GTDB taxonomy): Bacteria > Acidobacteriota > Blastocatellia > Pyrinomonadales > Pyrinomonadaceae > JACMLC01. Next base: position 206 of record JAFBAJ010000755.1, on the reverse strand, counting down.
GAACGAAGAGAAGAGCGGGTGCGCGCTGAGGGGTTTGGATTTGTATTCGGGATGGAACTGGCAGCCGAGGAACCAGGGATGCGTCTCGCGCGGCAGCTCGACCATCTCGACGAACTTGCCGTCGGGCGAGAGACCGGCGAAGCGCAGGCCCTCGCGCTCCAGAGCCTCGCGGAACTCCGGGTTGAATTCGTAGCGATGGCGATGGC
>JAFBAJ010000753.1 GCA_019247865.1 Acidobacteriota bacterium | reverse complement strand
CGCGTCAGTCTCTGCGGCACAGAGCCCATCTCTAATCCTATCGTGTACAGGTCGCCGCCCTTCGAGAAGAGCAGGCGCTTTGAGTCCGGCGACCATTCGACCGCGTTGATGCTCTGCTCGCGCGCCTGCTGCGCGGCGTCGCGCTGCATGACGCGCTCCTCTTTGCGCCCGCCCGTCGTCGCCTGATCTTTCGTCTGCGTCTTGTCCTCGCGCGCCTCCTTAGGCGCATCCACCGCGCGCACGAGCAGCAACGGCGTTCCGGGCTTCTCGCCACGCGTCTCGACCAGGTAGAGATCGAGCGGCTCTTTGCCCGTCACGCTCCACAGATAAACGACGTGCTGGCCGTCCGGCGCGAGCCTCTCTCCTGCGGGCCGCATCCCTGCAATCGAAGGCTCGCTCATGATGTCGCGCACTGTGAGCGAGGACGAAGCAGTCTGCGCTCCTGCAAGCGCGGACGAGGCCAGCAGAAAAAAGATGAGTGTCAGGACTGCTGCGCGTTTGCTTTTCATCATAAAGGTATCCGTTCCAGCTCGACGTGATAATCCGGAAAGACCGTGATCGTGTGATTGTCCGGCACGTCCAGCCAATCCGTCTCGTCGTCGGTCAGGCGTTCGCTGGCGACGATGACGCTCTCGGCCGCCTGCTCCTGCGCGACCGAGTGCATATCGCAGACGCCGTCCGGCAGGCACTCGAAGCGCGAGCCGCGCGAGAAATGGAGCGAGGCTCCCTTGATGCCTTCCGCAGAGCAGTAGCGCGAGATGACCGCCGTCTCTCCGTCCGTCACCGCAAAGTTGTAGAACGAGGGCGTGGTGATGCCTTCCGCGCGCGTCATCTCGCTCAGGCGCGCGATGGTCTCGACCAGAGCGCGGCGCATCTCCGCCGCTCCCGTTTCGTTGAACGGCGTCCGTAAAGAATTGAGAAAGAGCGCGAACGCGTGCTCCGAGTCGGTCGTGCCCTGAATCATGTTGTAGAATTCGTCCTTCAGCGAATCGCGCAGGCGACGACGGATGCGATGAAAGTCCGCGACCGAACCGTTGTGCATCCAGAGAAAGCGGTCGTACGCGAACGGATGCACGTTGACCTCCGTCACGGCCATGCCGGGCGAAGCCGCACGGACGTGCGCGAAGAGATGCGCGGCGCGCGTCTTGTTCGCCAGGTCCTGCAGGTTGCGATTCGACCAGGCGGGCGTCACCGAACGCTGCACGCACGGAGCCGGATCGATTTCCGGCACGTACCAGCCGACGCCGAAGCCATCGCCGTTCAGAGGCTCTTCCCGCTCGCGCGCGTGATGGCTCTGCATAATCAGCGAGTTGGCCGGACGATACAGCAAGTCCGCCAGCAGCAGCGGCTTGCCCGCGTAAGTCAGAAAACGGCACATAGCAGAATTTTCAGGAGAGACCGCAAAGATGTGCGAACGCAAAGATGATACAACGGAAAGCGACGAATCGTCTTCACTGAAACGCGATCAGGACGAGCGCCGGTACTATTACGATGACGACACAGGCTATGAAGTGTATGACCCGGCGCAGGATGTGGATGAAGACACAGAAAAAGAGTTTCGCGCAAAGGCGCAAAGACGCAAAGAAAAGCAATGAGGTCTTTCTTTGCGTCTTTGCGTCTTTGCGTCTTTGCGTCTTTGCTTGAGCTTCTTACGACTCTTTCTTCTTCGGCCGCTCGTTCGAGCGCAGGACGCGCTTGCGCAGGCGTATGCTTTGGGGCGTGACTTCGACCAGCTCGTCGTCGGCGATAAATTCGAGCGCCTGTTCGAGCGAGAGGTCTTTGACCGGCACGAGGCGCATCGCTTCGTCTGCGGTCGAGGCGCGCATGTTCGTCAGCTTCTTCTCCTTGATGGCGTTGACATCGAGGTCGACCGCGCGCGCGTTCTCGCCGACGATCATCCCTTCGTAAACTTTGGTCGAGGGACGCACGAACATCGTGCCGCGCTCCTGCAGGTTAAAGAGCGCGTAAGTCGTCGTCTCGCCCATCCGGTCTGCGACCAGCGAGCCGGACGCGCGCCCGCGCATCTCTCCCTGCCACGGGCCGAAGCGCAGGAAGAGCGTGTTCAGAAGCCCTGTGCCCTTCGTCTCCGTCAGGAACTCGTTCCGAAATCCGATGAGGCCGCGCGAAGGAGTTTCAAACTCCAGCCGCACGCGCCCCGTCCCGTGATTGACCATCTTCATCATCTGCCCTTTGCGGCGTCCCATCGCTTCGGTCACGACGCCGATGAACTCGTCCGGGCAATCCACGACGACCTGCTCGATGGGCTCCAGGACCTGCCCGTCGGCTTTGCGCGTGATGACCTGCGGCTTCGAGACCTGTAGCTCGTAGCCCTCGCGCCGCATCATCTCGATGAGGATGGCGAGCTGCAATTCGCCGCGCCCGGAAACTTTGAACTGATCGGGCGAGTCCGTCTGCTCGACGCGGATGGCGACGTTGCCCAGCACCTCTTTGTCGAGCCGCTCTTTGATCTGACGCGAAGTGACGAACTTGCCTTCGCGCCCGGCGAAGGGCGAGTTGTTGACGCCGAAGATCATCGCAATCGTCGGCTCGTCCACGGCGATCACAGGAAGCGGCTGCGGGTTGTCTGCGCTCGTGATGGTCTCGCCGATCTCGATCTCTTCCATTCCCGCGAGCGCGACGATCTCGCCCGTGCCCGCACGCTGCACAGCCTCGCGCTTCAAGCCTTCAAAAGCGTAGAGCTGCGAGACGCGCGTCTTCTGCACGGAACCGTCGCGCCGCGCGATGGCGACCGTGTCGCCGACCGCGATCTCTCCGGAAAAGATACGACCGATGGCGAGGCGTCCGACGTAAGGATCGTAATCCAGATTGGCGACGAGGAGTTGCAGAGAGTCTGCGCGTTGCGGGCGCGGCGCGGGAATCGTCTCGACGATCTGATCAAAGAGTGGGCGCAGGTCGCGCGCTTCGTCTTCCAGATTTTTCTTCGCCACGCCGTCGCGCGAGACTGCATAGAGAATCGGAAACTCGATCTGCTCATCCGTCGCATCGAGATCGAGAAAGAGTTCGTAGATCTCGTCCACGACTTCTGCCGGTCGCGCGTCCTGCCGGTCGATCTTATTGACGACCGCGATGGCCGGCAGCCGCGCCTCCAGAGCTTTGCGCAGCACGAAGCGCGTCTGTGGCAGACAGCCTTCGGCCGCATCCACCAGGAGCATCACTCCGTCCACCATCTTCAACACGCGCTCGACCTCGCCGCCGAAGTCCGCGTGCCCGGGCGTGTCCACGATGTTGATCTTCACCTTGCCGTAACGCACGGCTGTGTTCTTCGCCATGATGGTGATGCCGCGCTCGCGCTCCAGGTCCATCGAATCCATCACGCGCTCGATGATCTGCTCATTAGCGCGATAGGTTCCGGCCTGCTTGAGCATCGCGTCCACGAGCGTCGTCTTGCCATGATCGACGTGCGCGATGATGGCGATATTGCGTATCTCTTGTCTCTCTTCAGTCATAGTGCTTCCATTAAGATAAGTGTGATTAAAATTTTCGCGCTTAACGAAAACTCTAATTCTAACATGCGTCGGTGAATTGAACTAATTGCGGGAAACCTATTTCTCAGACATCGAGCGCGCCGGTCTGTCGGAGCGCTTCATAGAGGACGATGGCGACGGAGGTGGCGAGGTTGAGGCTCCGCACGTTGCGGTTGAGCATCGGAATGGTCAGGCATCTGTCCCAGTTCGCGCGCAGCAGCTCTTCCGGCAAACCGCGCGTTTCCCGCCCAAAAACCAGACAATCCTGCTCTGCGAACCGCCACTCGGCGTACGAACGCTCGGCCTTCGTCGTCAGATAGATGAACCTTGAGTGAGGCAGGAATTGATAGAGCGCGTCCATGTCCAGATGACGATGAAGCTCGACCTCGGGCCAGTAGTCGAGCCCCGCGCGACGCACTGCCCGGTCATCGAGCCGAAAGCCGGTCGCGCCGACGATGTGCAGCGGCGTTCGCGTCGCCGCGCAGAGTCGCGCGATGTTACCTGTGTTCGGTGGAATCTCAGGCTCAACCAGAGCGATGTGCAACGACATGGCGTCACAAATATTAAAGCGCACGACGCGACGTGTAAATCTTCAACCGTCGCAACAGTTGCTGTCTCAGAAAAAAAGGAAGGAACGGTAAGCTTCTCTTGAAGCATTGACCGTTCCTTCTGAGTGGCCGCAAGGGCCGGAATGCGTGCGCCTATGGAAGGTTGTTGTTGCTGTTCCCTCTGCGGTCGAGCTATCTCTTCTTGGCGGCCTTCTTGCCAGCCTTCTTTGTCGCCTTCTTTGCGGCCTTTTTCGGGGCTGCCTTTTTAGCTGCTTTCTTTCCTGCTGCTTTCTTAGTTGCCATAGGTTGTTGCTGCTCCTTTTTTTAGTTTGTGGCTATGACCACAAGATGCTGTGTTGATTTTATTCTTGTGGTCAAGAGTAAGCGGCGCACAACATGTTGGTATATAAACGTAAAGCGCGCAGTTGTCAATAACTTATTACTCATTCATGAAATATTTTTTTGCACGCGCGAAAAAATATTTTCGATGCGCGCATATCTGCTGCAAGCTATTTAAGTCTGCGAAGTGAGAAGCGATGCGGTGTGTGTGTTCTTGAAGTGCGCGCGATGCTTGAAGGAACTCGTCGCGCGCACGTCGATGGAAATGAGTTTAGAGTCTGAAGAGAGGTGTGAAGACCCACTGGTCGTGACGGTCTATGCCGTAGAAGGTGATGACGGAGTCGCGGCGGCTGCGACTGACAACGCCGATGAAGGGGCCGGTGCTGCTCTCCGAAGTATCTTCATCGCCGGGCGCTTCCTCTGAATCTTCGGACTTGGTGTTGATCAGACCGGACATGCGCTTGATGGCCTGGCCGTAAACCTCCGGGACGCGCGTCTCGTCTCGCGTACGCGGCATCTGACCGCCGCTGTAGAGCATCACCTTGCGCTGAAACTGAGTCAACAGGTTGTCGTTGACTCGGACCAGTTTCCATTCGCCGGTGCTTGAGAGCGGATCGATCGCGGCGGAGGGAGGCAGGATTTGAATCTTCTTCGAGCCGCGTGGCAGACCTTCGAGCAGTTGATCCATAGAGGTCGGCAGCGTGCGCTTTTCCAGAATGTAGAGACGGATCGCTTCGGCGACCTCTTCGCCGCGCGCGATGGCTTCGATCTCGCGCTCACGCTGCGCCTGCTGTCGCAGGTTCGGCGCCACCGAGATCATCGTCAACGCCATGATCGCCATCAAGGCGAGCAGAGCGACGAGCGTGTAGCCCTCTTCGCCGCGCCGCGAACGCGTTGCGCGCGTGATTGATGGAGAATGTCGCAGCTTCATCAAAGACATACTACGGCTTGGTCGGGATGCCCGGAATCTCTTCGTTGTCATCATTGGGATCATCCTGCTGCTCTCCGCGTCCGGGCGGTTGATAACGCGGGATGTTCGGAATGCCCGGGATGCCTGAGTCTCCAGTATCGAGCGGTGCTTGGCGCGTGCCGCGTCCGCCCGGGCCAGCGGTGTTGCCCGCTTGTCCGCCACTACCGGCCTTCTCTTCAAAAGGCAGCCGGTGTTTGATGCGCAACTGTGTATCGGTCAGCTCGATCTCGCGGTCAGAGATGCTGGTCACGCGAAAGCGTCCGCCGAGGACATCGCCGCGCTGCACGTTGAGGAGCTCTTTCGGATTGCTCTTATCTTTGAGGACGGCCGTGTCATTGTAATGAGCCTTGCCGATGATGCCGATGTAGACATAGTTGGGGATGGGCGGCGGCGTGACCATCAAGGGCACCTGGTTCGAATAGAGCAGGCCGTCCGGGCTGCTCACTTTGATCTGCCGCGCGCCGTCATTGGCGATCAGGGCGGCGGGCACGGTCGCCGAAAGCTGCTGCGCGCTGATGAAGCGCGTCGGCAAAGGATTGTTGTCCACGATGATGGCGGTCGCGGACGTAAACTTATCGCCGGTGACTTCGAGCGTAAAGTCTCCTGTGCGCGCGAAGACGTTGATGGGCGCAACCGACGCGAGCACTAACGGCGGCGTCGGTGTCGGCGTCGGCGGCGGTGGCGGTGTCGGCTGCTTGACCGCCGGCGGCGGCGGAACGTAGAAGGCGAAGATGTTGCGTCCGGCTTCCGGCGCAGAGTAGCTCGATGGAATATAGATGACGGGCGTCGGCGGGGCCAGGTTTTCGTTGATCTCTCGCGCCTGCGCAGGCGTCTGTATCTTCGTCGGCGCGTTCGTCACCTCCGCCACACCCGGCTGCGTCGCGCGCGTGTTGGCGTTGCCGTTGGCGTTCTGGTTCTTCTTCGGCGTCGGCCCCGAAAAATCGAAGAGCATATACGAGATGGAAGCGAGCGCGAGCACGCCGAGCACAAGAGCCGCGATCAGCTTGTTGCGTTCCGACGGAGTTTTGCCTTCAAAGAGTTTCATAAATCTTTTCCATCCGGGCTAGCGCGTCTCGACGGTCGACATGGCTTCGGGAGCCGCGCTGCCGCGCTGGAAATAGGTCGCCATGTCCACATGCAGACTGACGAGAGTCGCGCCCGTCTGCGAGTTCGCATCCGAGACGCCTTCCAGCTCAACCGCATTGATGATGATGAACTGCTTGCTCGCCTCGACCTCGCGCAGGAAGCGGCGCAGGTTGGCGTAAGGGCCTTCGACCGTGACGGCGATGCTGATGCCCGGATAGAGGCTCTGCCAGCGCGCGCTGCCGGTCTTGGCCGCGATGGCGGGCGCGCCCGGCCCGCCGAGCGCAGCGAGCGAAGTGTAGACAGGCCCGGCCGTGTTGCGCAGGTTGTGCTTGCGCATCATGGCATTGAGCTGGCCGTACAAATCCATCCGCCCCTGGTCGCGCTGCATGAGAGATTCGCTCTCAAACTTTTCGAGGCTCTGATTGATCTCGTCCACGGTCGACTGCGGGCTGGCATTGAGGTCAACGCCGGGCTGCGCCGCGCGGATACGATCCTGCAGGTTCGCGCGCTCGGTTTCGATGACCTTGAGGCGCGCGCGCGCAGGCGTCAGAAAGTAGAAGTAGGAGAAGATGACCGCGAGCAGCATCACGCCGCTGGCCGCGAGCCCGACGATCTCAGGGATGCCGAACATGCCATGCTGACGCGACTGGCGTAGCTGCCTGAGGCGGAGGTTGAGCTGCTCGCGCTTGACGACGACGGTCTGTTCGGTCGAACGCTGCTGCTGTTCGCTCATCGCGCACCTCCTTCGGAAGTGCCGGCGGCAGCGACGCTCTGCGGCTGCTCGTTGCTGATGGGCGCGCCCGCGCGCGGCCGGTAGATGACGTGCAGCACCCACTCCATGCCGGAGGAGTTCGAGCCCTTTTGTAGATTCTGCGCCATCGGCTCGGCTTCAAAGACGCCGCCGCGTCCCATCTCGGCGATCATGTTGGTCACATCATCGCCCGTCGCTTTGCTCATCACGGTCAGCTCCAGCTCGGCGGAATTCTGCCCGCCGTGCCAGTAGACATCTTTGACATTGATGCGCGTCACGCGGACGTTGCCGGGCAGCGCGGCTTCGAGGTCTGCGAAGAGGTGCGACCATAAGAAGCGCTTGCGATCCACCAGCGCGTGTGCGGCTTCGAGCAGTTGGCGCTGCTCCGGCGCGAGCGCGCGATTGATCTCTTCCTTCCGCTTAATCAGCTCGGCTTCCTGCTTGTGCAGCGTGTCGAGGCTGGACGCGACAGTGTCCGCGCGCGCACGCGCCGCGCGGCTCTCGCTGAAGACGTACAGCAGCCCGATCACGGACGCGAACATGATGATCGCCGTAATCAGCCACGGCAGCGTGCGATTACGAAAAGGTCTACTGGCAAGATTAAGTTTCGCGCTCACAGAATCCCTGAAACTTTCATTTAAATTTCCGAATATGATGCAGCTCGCCGGGGAAAAGCCCATCGCGGGTTTTAAAGCATACCGCCTGAGAGCAGGCGGCGCAACCGGCGACAGGCGGCCGCTCCGTCTGGTCACACGCCCGGCAGTGGCAGAAGTTGCGGAAATTATTGGGGAAAAACCATTTCACCGCAGAGGCGCAGAGTTTGCGCAGAGGTGGCGCAGAGATGTTTGAAAACTAAGCTCTCTCTGCGTTCCCTCTGCGACTTCTCTGCGCCTCTGCGGTGAAGCCTTTTCTCCTTTATTTATTGCCGCCGGTGG
>JAFBAJ010000626.1 GCA_019247865.1 Acidobacteriota bacterium | reverse complement strand
CGTGATCGGCTCTCCGGCGCGAAAGAGGACCTGATGCTTGCTGTAGATCTTGAACTGCGCGAGCGCGCTCAGCTTCTGCGCCAGCTCGGAGCTGAGCGGAGCGTCGAGCACGTCGAGCACGTCATCCACAGTGCGGCGCAGGCCGTTGTTGCGATAGACCTGGTCGAGCGCCTGTCCGAACTTAGGCAGCTTGCGCAGCAGACGCAAGGCCGGTCGCTCGACCTCAAGCACGGTCGCGCGGCCTCCTTCCGGGACGACGATGGTCGCCGTGCGCGGCATCCCGGCCAGCACAGACATCTCGCCGAAACTCTTGCCGGGCTTCTGCACGTCGACCCACTTCTGCCGCCCGGTCTGGTCTTTGACGTACACGTCGAGGTCGCCTTCGATGCCGAAGAAAAAGGTGTTCCCGCCCCAATCGCCCTGCCGGATGATCTCCTCGCCAGCTTCGTAGACGAGCAGGTGCGCGTAGGGGCCGACCTTCTTGCCCGTGTAGTTGCGCCCGTAGGCGATGACTTCCAGATCGAGCTCGTACTTGAACTTGCCGTCCGTCTCTTCGACCAGCTCCGAGATGATGTCCGTCCGCCGGATGGCGTCCAGCACTGCGCTGTGGTTGGTGATTTCGTGAGGCATAAGCCTTTCGGAATTACTGAAGCAGGTGATTAGCGGTCATCTGCTAACACTTATATCATTAGTGGGGAGCAAACGGATAGAAATTTCAGTTTCTCTGCTAACGACACGCGGGGCAAAATTGTGTAAATTATGAGTCAGCAAAACATAAGCCGGATGGTCATGGTTCAGTTCGCACGGATGTGGTGAGTAGTTGATGCGCATTACTTATTCCTATCAAGGCACAGCACAGGTTTTTGAACGCAGGACCTCACAGGTCATCGTCGGCCGCCAGAACGAAGGTCTCGACCTCAGTCCCGACATGAAAGTCTCGCGCCTGCACGCGCGCCTCTGGCTCGAAGACGGCCAGCTCTGGATCGAAGACCTCAACAGCCGTCACGGGACGCAGGTCAACGACGAAGAGATACAGGGACACGGCAAGCGCGCCCTGCGCGCGGGCGATGTGGTGCGCATCGGCGAGACGACGGTCGAGCCCGAGGTTCCCGCGAAGCTGCCTGAGACGGGACAGCTCATGAACGCCGCGAAGACCATCCAGAATTCCGGCGACATCCTCGATGCCTCGGCCTTCAACTTCAGGTCTCCGGCCGAGGCGAATGCGGCGGAATTAAAGGAACGGCTCGCGCTCTTTTACGAGCTGCCGCTGCAACTGGGCGCGGAGACGCGGCTCGAATCACTGCTCCAGCTCGTCGTCGAGCGCATCGTGAACATCATCCCTTCGGCGCAGCGCGGCGCGCTTCTGGTCAAAGACCGCGCGACCGGACGACTGACGCTCAAAGCGCACCTGCCGCTCGGCAGCCCGGCCGTCAGCAAGACGATGGCGAAGGAAGCGATGGAGCGGCGCAAAGCCTTTATCTGGCCGACGCCCCAGCGCGATGAGGGCGAGGAGCTGGTGGACTCGCTGGTCTCGCATCACATCGAGACGGCGATGTACGCGCCGCTGCTCTGGAAAGAGGAGGTGCTCGGCGTCCTCTGCGTGGACAACTCGAAGGCCAGCTTTCCCTTTCAGAGCGACGACCTGCAACTCCTGCAAGCGGTCGCGCACCACGCGGCGATGGCCGTCGCACATCACTACGCGCGCGAAGACCTGGGGCGGCACGCGGAGTTCACCAATCGCTTTTTCAGCAGCCGCTTTTCGCCGAGCGTGCGCGACCAGTTGATGAATCAGGCCAGCTCCGGCACGCTCCCCTTAGGCGCGCGCCGTTCCGAGGTGACGATTCTCATCTCGGACATACGCGGCTTCACGCAGCTCACCTCGCGCCTCGGCGCACAGCGCATGAGCGACCTCCTCAACGAATGCTTTCCGTCGCTCATCGAAGCCATCTTCGCGCACGGCGGAACCATCGAGCGTTTCGTCGGCGACGCCATCTTCGCGGTCTTCGGCAGTCCTGCGCAGGATGACAACCAGCAGGAGCACGCCGTGCTGGCCGCGCTCGAAATGCAGGAGGCGATCAGAAACCTCAACGAATCACGCGAGGCGCGCGAAGCCGAGACCTGCCTCCTCGGCATCGGCATCGACTGCGGCGAAGCCCTCCACGGCTTCATCGGCAACGCCACGCGCATGGAATACACAGTCATCGGCGAAGTCGCCAACCGCGCCTCACGCTACTCCGCCGGCGCACGCGAAGGCGAAATTCTCATCAGCCCCGAAGTCCACCAATGGGTCTGGAACCTCGTCACAGCCGAACAGACCACCATCGAAACCAAACACGAAGGCCCCTTCACGGCCTATCGCATCAAGAGCAAAGAAGAAGGCTCATGAACCGGCCCAAAAAGGAAGCGAATAAAGACGGCTTGTTCCTGCCAAATCAAAAAAGTATATTCTCCTTTGAAAGGAGTTCACTCTAATGGTCACCAGGGAAGAGGTCATTGCTGAAATTCAGAAAGTGCCGGAAGAGCGTCTGGATGAACCGTACCAGGTTATCAAGAATTACGAGACGCCCGAAGAAGATGTCTCAGACCAAAATGTGATGGCCCGGTTGCGACAAATCAAGATTTCCGCCTTTCCTGATTTCTCGATCAAGGCAGGGTGATTCTGCTTCACATTTTGTTGTTGACGTGAAGAAAGTAGGCTAAACTTTTTCTATGACCATTAAAGAAATCGAATCTGCTATTGCTCAACTGCCGCCCTCGGAATTGGCAGAACTGGCGCGATGGTTTGAGGAATTTCAAGCCAGTGTCTGGGATGAGCAGCTGGCGCAGGACGTCAAAGCCGGACGTCTGGATGCGTTGCTGAAAGAGGCAGAGCAGGATTTTGCGCAGGGGCAGTGCGAGCCGCTGTGAAGCATTTCGCCTCTCCACGGTTTTGGCGACATTATCGCCAACTTCCGCCTGAAGTGCGTGACCTCGCAGATAAAAACTTTCAGCTACTCAAAACTAACCCTAAGCATCCGTCGTTACATTTCAAGAAAATCGAGGGCCTCTGGTCTGTCCGCGTCGGAGCGCATTTTCGAGCTTTAGGTTTAGATCAGCCAGAAGGTATTGTCTGGTTCTGGATTGGCTCACACGCCGATTACGACAAGTTGCTTCCATAGCCAGGAGAGAATCTTAAAAGATGTCAGAGTCGTATGCAGCCTTCATCGGGTCGATCCCGGAAAATTATGATCTGTATCTGGGGCCTGCGTTGTTTGAGCCGTATGCGGATGATCTGGTTAAGCGTCTGAATGTAGCAGAGGGCGCGGTGCTGGAGCTGGCGTGCGGGACTGGGATCGTGACGCGGCGTTTGCGCGACCGTCTGCCGTCGGGCGTGAGGCTCGTTGCGACCGATCTGAATGAGGCGATGCTCGCTTACGCGGCGCGCAAGTTCGGAGCGGAGGAGGCGGTCGAGTGGCGGCCGGCAGATGCCTGCGAGCTGCCGTTCCCGGACGAGTCGTTCGAGGCTGTGGTGTGCCAGTTCGGATTGATGTTCGTGCCGGATAAGGAGCGGGCTCTCAGCGAGGCGCACAGGGTTCTGAAACCCGGCGGCGCTCTGCTGTTCAGCGTGTGGGATGCCATCGAACGGAACGACCTCGCGCACATCGCTCACCAAACCATCAAGACCTTCTTTGAGGATGACCCGCCTAAGTTCTACGAGGTGCCGTTCTCTCTGCACGACACGGAAGCCGTCAGGGCGCTCGTCAACGGAGCGGGTTTCAGAGAGATAGAGTTAACGCTCTTAAAGTTTCCTTCCATCAGCCCGTCGGCAGCGGAAGCCGCGAAGGGGTTGGTTGAAGGCAATCCTGTCATCGGCGCGATTCAGGAACGCCGCCCGGCGGATGTCGAGCGGATCGAGGCCGCAGTGGCAGACGCGTTGGCCGCACGCTACGGAGAGAGCCCCGTGCGCGCCGAGATGCAGGCGTTCGTCTGCACTGCCAGGCGATAGCAGAGAGAATGAGTATGAGTCCAACCGCCGACATACAGATTCGTCCGGCTACACCTGGTGACAAAGAGTTCCTCGTCTCGCTGTTGCCGCGTCTGGTTGAGTTTGGGCCTCCGCCCTGGCGTGACGTTGCCCAGATGATGACGATTGACAGGGAGGTGCTGTGTAAGAATCTCTCTGCACCATCGCCCGGCATCGCTATCTTTATCGCGGAGGATGTCGGCGGGGCGGCTTTGGGCTTTATTCATCTGGTGACTTTGACCGACTATTACACACGTGAAGAGCACGGGCACATCTCTGATGTCGTCGTCGCGCCGGACGGGGAAGGTCGCGGCATCGCGCGGGCTTTAATGACGAAAGGCGAGGAGTGGGCGCGCAGTAAAGGATACAGATGGTTGACGCTGAGCGTGTTTGCCCGGAAT
>JAFBAJ010000525.1 GCA_019247865.1 Acidobacteriota bacterium | reverse complement strand
GGCGCAACAGCTCGCGCGATCTGACGAATACTAATTCGCGAGCAACGGCCCCTCGCCGTAACCTGTCGTCCGGACAGGCGGGCGTCGAGACGCCATGCGCCACAGGCTACAGCGAGACGACCGTCGTATCGGTGAGGACGACCCTCGCCGCGATCGGCTCTCCGGGCGCGACGATTCTGGTAGCTAACACGATCTCAGCTGGATTCAAGCGCAGTGTTGCGAGGTCGCAGACGAGAGCGTGATTGCGGGCGACCGCAGCGTCGCTCGCCAGTACTGCGTTGGGTCATCCATCACAGGGCGCCGCACTGGCGCGCGCGAAGCCTGCTCAGTCCAGCGCTGGCCAGATGAACCACATCAAGCTCGCGAGGGCGACGAGCACGACCAGGAACACGGCCAGCGTTCGACGAGCGCTCTTGCGCTTTCGTGCGTGAAGCGCAAGTCTCCCGCCTTCGGACGCTGCGTGGCCTCGCTCCGTCATCGTCCGCGTCCAAGAGCAACGTTGTAGCGCGGGCGGATTCTCATATCCACTTGCGCCACTTGAACCACAACACGGGCAGGACCGCGCTCAGCACAATCAGCGTCAGGCCCCACTGATAGCCCCAGGCCCAGTTGAGCTCGGGCATGTTCTTGAAGTTCATGCCGTAGATGCTGGCGACCAGCGTCGGCGGGATCCCGATGATCGAGATCACAGTGAGCATCTGGAACATGTCGTTTTGCTTGGTGCTGATAAAGCCGAGCACGGCGTCAAGCAGGAACTGCACGTTCTCGGATAGCCGCGCCTGGTAGTCGTTGAGCGAGACGACATCGGCTTGCGAGGTCTCAAAGCGCTCTCGCGCCGCATCCGGGATCCAGTCGCGCCGGACGTGTGTCACGAAGGGGACGATGCGGTGCAGCCCGAGCAGGCTGTCACGCAGTCGGCTGAGCTGCGCGCCTGCCTTGCCCACAAGAGTCAGGTACTGGCGAAGATCGGCGTTTGAGCGAGCGGCCATCACCTGGGTCCCCAAGGTCGAGAAGACGGTGCGGGACACACCGTCGAGCTCGCCGGCGATTCCCTCGAGCAGGTCAGCGGTGACGTCGATCATGGCCTCGATCAACGCAGTGAACGTGTCGACGCTGTTGACCGGCGCTCCGGTCGACTCGAATCGCTTCGCAACCGTCGTGAAAGATCGAAGCTCCGCATAGCGCATCGTCACCAGGACGCGCGGGTTGAGAACGAAGCCGACCGGAGAGGAGGGTTCATCGAGCCCCGCGAGATGCGATACCGCCGGCATGTTCATGAAGAGCGACCCGGCTTCTTCCGAGACACGGCTCGAGAGTTCGACCTCGGCAAGATCTTCGCGTGTTGGAAGCCGCAACCCGAAAGCGAGTTCGACGCTCGCGCGCTCGTCGGCGCTCGGGTCGACGAGATCGACCCAATACGGGGGCGCACCGGGCGCAGACGTCGAGGGATGATTGGTCAGCATCCAAGCACGATCGAGGACGAGGCGACGCGAGTGGCAGAGACCGGAGTTTGCTCGCCGCCCGTGTCGCAAGTACAGGCGAACGGCGCGGCCTCCGGTAGGACAGCATCCGATACAGCGCGAGCGGGCTGTGCCCGGCCGGCAGCGTATCAGGCTGACGGAGATGTTCGCGGCTGCGCGCGAGCCGACGACGAAGCGTCAGCTCTTGTGTCCGCTGCAAGCCTGGCCGGCGCAGTCTCGGCCTTTACTGGCGCGGCTGGTGTCGCACCCCTGCGAGTTCGGTGAGCGCTGGCGGCGCCGAACGCGCGCAACAATGTGGTCTAAACGTCCTCTGCCAAGCTGCGCGTGTCTGCGGCCTGTTCATGTCAAAGCTATACGGCTCAGTTTCCAAACACAGGCCATTGAGGGAGAACGATCCGTGTGCGATCCAGATCTGATTGATAGCCGTTGCCGGACGGGCAACGCGGCGGAGCCTCATACGTCGCGGGCTGTCTTCGCTATAGGTCCGAGCTCGCTGCCCAGGTGGCGGAGCTCATCGTTGCGCGCCGCCTCAGCCGCCGCAGGGTCGATGCTGTCCTCCTGAACGTCCAACCCGCGTACAGAGCGCTAGATTTTGTCCATTCTTTCCAGGCGTCGACGCTCCAGCCATGCTCATCCACGGGTCGTGCCACTGCGCCAACATCTCCTTCGCGCTCGCCTGGGAGCCTGAGCCCAGTGAGATCCCCGCGCACGCGTGTAGTTG
>JAFBAJ010000464.1 GCA_019247865.1 Acidobacteriota bacterium | reverse complement strand
TTTATGTCCCACGTTATTCTTTTAACCAGCGCGCACGAATCTCCGGCGACGGTGCTCCTCGATTTTATGCACGGCGCGGGGCTCAGCACGTTGATTGAAGTCCTGCGTGAGGAGGAGCCGGAGCCGCCGCCGGTGGAGGCGACGGAGCCGGGAGAGGAGACGGAGCGGCCACTGGCCGTGCTGTATGAAGTGTGTGCTGGCGCGAGCGTCGAAGAGCTGCACGCGGCCGCGAGCCATGCGATCCGCGTCTGGCCGAGCGTCCCGCTCGTCGCGTGTCGCCGTCCGGCCACCGATTACGAGCAGCGCTACCGGCATCTGGTTGACGGCGCGACGCTCAAGCGTCTCGGCTTCCAGGCGGTCGCGGACGATCCGGCGCAGTTGCCGGCGCTTCTCAGAAAACTGGAAGAGCGCGGGATGACGGGCGAGCTCGTCGCGCAGCAAGAGGCGGGCGGAGAGGTCGAATTAGAAACGGCAGCCTTCGCGCTGCTCCCTGCACAGCTTGAGATGCAGACCCTGCGCGCGGCCTTCGAGCTGGTCGCCTCGCTCCACTTCGCCGGCGATCAAAAGAGCGCGGCGCACACCGCGCTGGCGGGCTTTGCCGCGCTGGCTTCGGCCGACCGCTGGACGATCTATCTGACTTCGGAGGCGAGCGGCGGCGAGGCCGCGACGCTTGAGCCCTTGTCCGTGCGCGGCCTGACCGAGAGCGAGCGCGCGATGGCCGAGACAGACTGGCGACGCGCGCTGCTCGGCGAAGCGCTGGTCATGTCCGGCGCGGAATCCGCCGCGGCACGCGAGGCCTCGACGCGCATCGAAACGGTCGTGCAGGATGAAAGCGGGCGGCGCGTCGTGGCCGTGCCGATGGTCAACGGCGAACGCGTGCTCGGCGTCCTCGAAGCAGTGCGTGAGGGAGAGTCCGCGCAGGCTTTCAGCGATGCCGAAGTCGAGCTGCTCAACTCGCTCATCATTCCGGTCACGAGCGCGCTCGCCAATTCCGTGCGTATCGCAGAGGCCGAAAGGCTCTCGCAGACGGACGACCTGACCAAGCTCCACAACGCGCGTTACCTGCGCCAGTATCTTCTGAACGAGGTCAAGCGCGCGCGCCGCTACAACTCCAGCGTGACGGCTCTCTTCCTGGACCTGGACGATTTCAAACAGATCAATGACGAGTACGGCCATCTCGTCGGCTCGCACGTCCTGATGGAGATGGCGATGATTATCCTGGCGACCGTGCGCGACACGGACGTGGTCGCGCGTTACGGCGGAGACGAGTTCGTCATCGTCCTGCCGGAGACGGACCTCGACATGGCCTCGCGCGTGGCGGAACGCGTGCGCGAGAAGATTGCGATGAACGCCTTCACGGGCGGGCGTCGCCTGCGGCTCTCCCTCACCGCGAGCTTCGGCGTGGCGAACTTTCCCCAGCACGCACAATCTCCCCAACAGCTCGTCGCCTACGCGGACGCGGCGATGTACGAAGCTAAAGCAGCTCACAAGAACTGCGTGCGCTTCGCGCATTCGTCACAGCCGGCCGCGAAAAGCGAAAAAGCGGCCTCCTTGAAAGAATAGGCGAAGGATTAGCCACAGAGACACAGAGGCACAGAGCAAAAGATAAAAGCTACTGTGTTAATTTCTATCTCTTATTCTCTGTGCCTCTGTGGCTCTGTGGCTATTAATTTGATTTTCTTCCGATTTTGGGCGAAAAATGGCTTCCGCTGATAGCGCGCGGGGCGCGATTGGGTGTATCTTTACAAGTTCGCTCTTGTTCGGTGAATCACATCATAGATAGGTATACGGAAACTTAATGGCATTTAAATCGCTTTTCAGCCTCTTTTCCAGCGATCTGGCGATAGATCTGGGGACAGCCAACACGCTGGTCTACGCCAAGGGGCGCGGCATCGTCGTCTCGGAGCCGTCGATCGTCGCGATCAACAAGATCACCAACGCGGTCGAGGCCGTCGGGCGCGACGCCAAAGAGATGCTCGGCCGCACGCCCGGCAACATCGTCGCCATCCGCCCGATGAAGGACGGCGTCATCGCTAATTTTGAAGTGACGGAAAAGATGCTCCAGCACTTCATCCGCAAAGCGCACAACGGCAAGACCTGGGTCTCTCCGCGCGTCGTCATCGGCATCCCTTCCGAGATCACGCAGGTCGAGCGGCGCGCCGTCGAAGACTCAGCCTATCGCGCCAAAGCCAGCGAGGTCTATCTGGTCGAGGAAGCGATGGCGGCGGCCATCGGCGCGGGGCTCCCGATCACAGAGCCGCACGGCAACATGGTCGTGGACGTGGGCGGCGGGACGACGGACATCGCGGTCATCTCTCTGTCCGGCATCGTCTACTCGCGCGCGGTGCGCGTCGCGGGCAACGAGATGGACGAAGCCATCACGCAGTACATCAAGCGCAAGTACAACCTGCTCATCGGTGAAAGAACTGCTGAGGCCATCAAGATCGAGCTCGGCTCGGCCTTCCCCCTTGATGAACCGCTGTCGATGGAGGTGCGCGGGCGCAACCTCATCGAGGGCATCCCCAAGACCATCACGATCTCGGACGAAGAGGTGCGCGAGGCGCTGGCCGATTCGGTTGCGACCATCGTCAATGCCGTGCGCGTCGCGCTGGAAAGAACTCCGCCGGAGCTCTCGGCCGACATCGTCGAGCGCGGCATCGTCATCACGGGCGGCGGCGCGCTCCTCAAAAATCTGGACAAGCGGCTCTCGATTGAGACGGGCCTGCCGGTCTCGCTCGCCGACGACCCACTCTCGTCCGTCGTGCTCGGCACCGGCAAGATGCTTTCGGACTTTAACCTCCTGAAACGCGTCAAGTGGGACAACACGCTGACGAGCGGAATGTAAATTTCAGTGGTCAGTGGCCGGTGGTCAGTTGTCAGAAAGAGACAACTACTGACCACCGGCCACTGACTACCGACCACTGATTTATGGCAATCGCACGCACACAGAGGGAGATACGCCAGCGCGCGCCGCTGCTCCTGATCGGGCTCTTGCTCGGATGCTTTGGTTTGATGGCGTTTGACGCGCGCGAGAACGGCGACGCGACGAAGCAGCATGTCGTGCGGACGTGGGTGCAGGCCGTTGCAGCTCCCTTCCAGCGGCTCACTTCGGGCGTCAGCGGCACGGGCTTCGGCTTCTTCAAGCGGCTCGGAGACCTGCGCCACGCTTCGGCCGAGAACGAAAGCCTCAAGCAGCAACTCGAACAGGCCGAGATCGAGCTTAATCAGACGCGCCATGCGACGGACGAGAACGAGCGTTTGAAAGCTCTGCTCGACCTCAAAGAGAAGAGCGAGTACGGGACCATCATGGCGCACGTCATCGCGCGCGACCCGTCGCTCTGGTTCGACACCGTGACCATCAATCGCGGCCGGATGTCGGGCATCGAATTGAACATGCCGGTCGTGACGCCGGGCGGCATCGTCGGGCGCGTCATCGGCACCGGCCCCTGGGTCTCGCAGGTGATGCTCATCACGGACGAGCGCGCGGCGGCCGGAGCCATCGTCGGGCAGCTCGGCCAATCGAACGCGCTCGGCTCCGTGCGCGGCCTCGGCGAGAACGGACTGGTCGAGATGCGTTACGTCTCCGGTCTGGAGAAGGTGGAGGTCGGCGATTACGTCGTGACGACCGGGCAGGACGGCATCTATCCGGCGGGCCTCAACGTCGGGCAGGTGGTCGAAGTCCGGCACGGCTCCGCGACCAGCCCGCACGTCATCCGCATCAAGCCGGGCGCGCGCCTCGACTCGCTCGAAGAGGTCGCCGTCCTGCAATACAAACCACCACAGCGCACCGCCCCCGATCAGACATTACCGAATGTGGAGAAGAAGTAGTGAATAGTAGATAGTGAATAGTAGATAGAAGAAGCGTTCGTCTATTTGCCATTGACCATTGGACTATTTACTCCCTGAGTGATGCGTCAACTGAAAATCGCGGTCGTGCTCGCGCTGGCTGTCATCCTGCAATCTTCGTTGAAAGCGGTCTGGCAGCCCCTCAACTACGTTGACCTGCCACTGATCGTCGTCGTCTATTTCGCCCTCCAGCGGGACACGTTGCAGGCGCTCGTGATCGGTGTCGCGGCGGGACTGGCGACCGATGCCCTGGGCGCTGGCGGCTTGCTCGGCGCGGGCGGTTTCTCAAAGACGCTGGTGGCCTTCGTCATCGCTTCTCTGGCGACGCGCGTGATGCTTGACAATTCGCTGGTGCGGATTCCTGTGCTGGCGGGCGCGGCGCTGCTGGATGCGACCGTGTACGTGCTCCTGCACCGGATGCTGGGCCAGCCGCCGCTCGCGCCCTTCGCAGAGGTCACGGCCTTCAAGGTCATCGGGACGACCATCGTCGGGACGATCCTCCTTTTTCTCCTCGAAAGAATGTTCAGCGAGCGGGCGCACACGCGCCGGCAGTTCGCCTTCCGGCGGCGCGTCGCCAAGCGCGGCGCGTTCCGGCTCGGTCGTCGCAGACATTAAAAAAGCTGTGAGTGACAAGTGCGCTGTGAAGAGCTAAAATGCTCTCGGCATCAACTTGCCGCTCATCCCTGGCCGCCTGTCATTGCTTTATGAAATTCGAAGACGATTCACAAAACCTGCGCGTGCGTCTGCGCGTGATACAGATCCTGATTGTCCTGATGCTGGCAGTGCTGGGCGTCAGGCTGTACATGCTGCAGATCGTGAAGGGCGGCTATTACGCCGAACGCGCGGAGAACCAGCGCATTCGCCTCCTGCCGATCCCGGCCCCGCGCGGCGCGATTCTCGACCGCACGGGCAAGAAAGTGCTGGTCGACTCGCAATCCATCTACAACGTCATCATCTCGCGCGAAGACGTGAAGGGCGGCTTTGATTCCCTGATCGAGCCGCTTGCGAACGGCCTCAACGTCGACCCGGAATACCTGCGCGAGCGCTTCAAAGAGATCGCGTCCCAACCGGCCTTCGAGTCCATCCGCGTCAAGGAGAACGCCAACGCGCAGGACATCTCGTGGGTCGAAGCGCACACGCTCGAATTCCCGGAGCTGCGCGTCGAGCAGCAGCCGCAGCGCCGCTATCCCGAGAACGGCATGCTCGCGCACGTCCTCGGCTACGTCGGCGAGATCAGCTCGGAGCAACTGGAGCTGCCTAAGTTCAAGAGCAAAGGCTACAAGCCCGGCGACATCATCGGCATCGAGGGCATCGAAGCCGTCTACGATGATGCCCTGCGCGGGCGCGACGGCTATCGCAAGGTCGTCGTGGACAGTCGCGGCCACATACAGGAAGAGATCGAGAAGGTCGAGCCACAGGCCGGACAGGACTTGGTGACGACAATCGACCTCGACCTGCAGGCGACCGCCGAAGAGCAGTTGCGCAACTCTCCTTCAAAGCGCGGCGTGATCATCGCGATGGACCCGAACAACGGCGAAATCCTCGCGCTCGCTTCCGCCCCGACCTTCGACCCGAACCTCTTTTCACAGCGCATCACTTCCAAAGAGGGGCGCGCGGAATATGCCGCGCTCCTCAAAGACCCGCGCACGCCGCTCTACAACAGAGCGATCCAGGGACGCTATCCGCCCGGCTCGACGTGGAAGATTCCGATGGCCGTCGCTGGACTTCAGCAGGGCGCGATCAGCATCGATCACTCGGCGCTGGTCTGCGGCGGAGGCATCACCATCGGCAACAAGTTCACGCGCTGCATGGGCAATCACGGCACGCCGGAGCTGCGCATGGCGATCACGAAATCGTGCGATGGCTACTTTTATCGCCTCGGCTTGAAGATGACGCTCAACGGCATCATGCAGATGGTGGACGAGTTCGACCTCAACAAGCGGACGGGCGTAGACCTGCCGCACGAGCTGATTAGCTGGACTCCGTCGCAGGAGTTCAAGGCGCGCTTTAATCCGCGCGACCCGGAATGGCGGGACATCGACACGGTCTACGCTTCGTTCGGGCAGGTCTATGATTTCGTCACGCCGATGGCGCTGCTGCGCACCATTGCGAGCATCGGCGTCGGCGGCCAGATGTACATTCCGCACCTCATGAAAGAGGTTAGAGAGATCGCGGCCGTGGGCGACCCGGACAAACCGGACTATCGCGAAGCACGTCCGGCGCACGGCTTTGACCGCACGCAGCCCAAAGTGATTCCGATTCCCGAAGACCAGCACCACTTCGTCGTCGAAGGCATGTGGGGCGTCGTCAATAACGGCGGCACGGCCGGAAAGATCAAGATGGCTGGCTTTGATATCGCGGGCAAGACCGGCACGGCGCAGGTCGTGGGACTCGGCAAAGATACGGGCGAGAACAAAGACCACGCGTGGTTCGTCTCGTTCGCGCCCGCCTACAAGCCGGAGATTTCCGTCCTCGCGCTGATCGAAAACGTCGGCTTCGGCGGCACGCACGCAGCCCCCGCCGCACGCGCCCTCTATGATGTCTATTATCGCAACACGCGCCATGAAGACCCGCCGGGAGCACTGGTAGCAAAGAAATAATGGTCAGAGATCAGTGGTCGGCGGTCAGTGAAAGACTGATTGCTGCTGACCCCTGACCACCGACCACAGACCACTGTTATGGTAGCAATCCTCGAAAAACGTAGCCTCCGTGACTTTGACTGGCTGCTGGCCTTGCTCGCCATCGGCATCGTCGGTTTCGGCACGTGGCAGATCCACAACGCGCAGCCGACCGAAGCCTACTGGCAGAAGCAGCTCATCGGTCTCGGCATCGCGCTGGTGGCGATGCTGACCATCGCCTTCACGGACTATCGCAAGCTGGTGCATTTCGCTCCGGCCTTCTATATCTTCGGGCTGATACTGTTGATGATCGTGCTCGTCCCGGGCATCGGGATGAAGATCAACGGCCAGCGCGCCTGGATCAAGATGCCGATCATCGGTCAGTTCCAGCCGTCGGAGTTCGTCAAGATTCCGACCGTGCTCATGCTGGCGCGATTCTTCGGACGGCCGCGCACCTCCGCGCTGACGCTGAGAGAGATGGTCGCGGGCATCTTTATCCTCGCGCTGCCCGTCGGGCTGATCCTGCTGGAACCGGATTCTGGGCAAGCCATCACCTACTTCCCTTTGCTCGCGGTGGTGCTCTTTCTCTCGGCCATCAAGATGCGTTTCGTGCTGGCCGCGGTCATCCTGAGCGTGCTGCTGGTTCCGGCCGCCTACATCGTCGGCGTCAAGACGGGCAAGATCAAGAACTACCAGCAGGAGCGCATCAACGTCATCCTCGACCCGGATAATGCAGACCCACGCCGGTACGGTTATCACACGCTGCAATCCATCGTGACGGTCGGCAAGGGCGGCCTGACCGGCTCGCGCGCGCCGCGCGAGTTCTCGCAGAGCAGCCTCAAGTTTCTGCCGGAGCCGCACTCGGATTTCATCTTCGCCGTGACGGCTGAGAACACGGGCTTCCTCGGCTGCGTGCTGCTGCTGATAGCGTATGCCATCCTGCTTTCAAGATTAATCACGGGGGCGCGACGCGCGCCGGACCGGACGGGGATGCTCGTCATCATGGCTATCGTCGGAGGCTTCGCCTTCCAGCTCTTCATCAACATCGGGATGGCGCTCGGGATGCTGCCGGTGATCGGCGTCCCGCTCCCGCTGATGAGCGCGGGGCTCTCCTCCGTGCTTGCGACCTTCATCGCCATCGGCTTCGCCATCAGCGTTCAGCTCCGCCGCTTCGTCAACTGACAAAGACAGTTTCACGCCAGGGCGCAAAGGAAAGTCTCCAGCTTTTCTTTGCGCCTTTGCGCCTTTGCGTGAGATTGTTTTATCCTAACTTGAAAAGCTCAGGCGAAAAGAGGAACGGAATGAATCGCATCATTGTCCTGCTGGTCATGCTGCTGCTGGTTCCGGTGACGGCTGCGGCGCAAGCCAGATCGACGCGCATCAAGTTCCTGCCGGGAACGATCAGCACGCAGGTGCGCGGGCGGCTGACGCGGAACAAGAACGCCGACGCACGCTTCGTGGTCAAAGCCAAAGCGGGCGATCACATGATCGTCAACATCATCTCGCTCACGGAAGGGCTCATGACGGCGGGCATGGTCTCTTCGCCTTCCGGCGACGCGAACGGCCAGCACGGCGGCCTCGTCTTCAACGAAGACCTGACGGAGACCGGCGATTACACCATCAGCGTCGAACGCAACCTGATGGGAACCGAGCGCGCGGACGGCGCATTCATTCTGGAGGTCGTAATCACTCCGGGCTATCTGAAGAAGTAAGGAACTATGGCGACACCTGATATCGAAGAAACCGAGGTCATCGCGACCGAAGAGATTTATCACGGCCGCGTCTTTGACATCACGGTCGAGACGATCCGCGAGGGCGGCCAGACCTACAAGCGCGAGATCGTGCATCATCCGGGCAGCGCGGTCATCATCCCGGTCTTCGACGACGCCACGGTCGCGCTCGTGCGGCAGTACAGGCATCCGGCCGTACGCTATCTGCTGGAAGCTCCGGCCGGAACTCTCTCGCCGCCCGAAAGGCCGGAGGAGGGCGCGGCGCGCGAGCTTGAAGAAGAGATCGGCTTTCGCGCCGGGCGGCTGGAGAAGCTGACGGAGTTCTTCGTCTCGCCCGGTTTTCTGGAAGAGAAGATGTGGGTCTATCTGGCGACGGAGATGGTCGAGACGGCGCAGAAACTGGACGACGACGAATACCTGAAGATCGTCCGCCTGCCCATCACGAGCGCGCTGGAGATGATCACAGACGGCGAGATCGAAGACGCCAAGACCATCATCGGCCTCTGGCTGGCGGCCGGGCGTCTCGGCTTTCAAACACGGTGAAAGATTATGGAAGAGACCTGCAAGCATCTGAGTCAGATCCAGGAAGTGACGCCGAGCGCGCGCGGCTGCGAGGACTGTCTGCGCATCGGGGACGTGTGGCTGCACCTGCGCCTGTGCGAGACGTGCGGGCACGTCGGCTGCTGCGATTCCTCGAAGAACAAGCACGCCACCAAGCATTTTCACGCGACCGGCCATCCGATCATCAAATCCTTCGAGCCGGGCGAGGACTGGGGCTGGTGCTACGTGGACGAGATTTTTTTCGAGACGCTGTAAAACAGTTTCACGCAAAGGCGCTGGTGACGCAAGGAAGAGCATTCAATCGCTTTCTTTGCGTCACCAGCGCCTTTGCGTGAGATTCTTTTGTCATGATGGCTCAGCAGATTGATCTGGAGGCTCCGCGCACGCCGCCGCCGCCGCGCCCGACGCTTCTCAACTATCTGCGCTCAGCCGTCGCCATTCCGCTCATCTATCTCTACACCATCATCATGGGGAGCCTCTCGCTCACGCTCTCGCTGTACGACCCAAACGGGAGACGGCAGCACTGGTGCGCGCGCACGTGGTGCCGCATGATCGCGCGGACGGCTGGAGCGCGCGTGCGCGTGCATGGTGCGGAGCAGATCGTGGCGGGCGCGTCGTATGTCTTTCTCTCTTCGCACCAGAGCTACATGGATATCCCTGCGATGCTCGGCTACCTGCCCGCGCAGTTGCGCATCGCGGCCAAGAAATCGCTCTTTCGGATTCCCTTCATGGGCTGGCATCTGACGCGCGCGGGGCACATTCCGATTGACCGCAGCTCGACGCAGAACGCCGTCACGAGCCTCCAAAAGTCCGCGAGCTACCTGCACGACGGCATCTGCGTCTTTATCTTCCCGGAAGGCACGCGCTCGCGCGACGGCTACCTGCACTCGTTCAAGAAGGGCGGCTTCCGGCTGGCCTTGCAGGCGGGCGTGCCCATCATCCCCGTGACCATCCTCGGCTCGCGCCAGATCCTCCCGCCCGACTCGATCATCTTTCGCCCCGGCGCGATAGACATGTACGTCGACGCTCCCGTCCCGACCGACGGCCTGACCGAAGCAGACCTTGAAGGATTAATGCAAACGGTCTGGGATTCGATCGCGCGCCACTTCGAAAGCTTGATTTGACCCTTCGTGCATCTGTCTCTTACACTCCTCAGCTATCGTGAGCACATCGAATGAACACATGCCTGCCGCGCCGACGGAAGAGCAGGGCGAGCGCCCACTGGAGTTCGGAGAGCTGTCGCCGATGCCTGCCGTGCCGGTGCAGGGCGAGATGAGAACCACTGCCCGTGGGGAAGCGTTGCTGGCTCTCGGGCTCTGGCTGCTGAGCATCATGTTGATCGTCATGCTGCCGAACCTGGTCGCGCTGCCTTACGTTTTTTCGCATTACAAGGGCGCGGAGCTGGCCCAGCAGAAGTGGTTGACCGATCCTAAGGTGCTGCTGTTGAGCGTCATCGGCATCATCCCGGCGCACCTCATCACGTTCTTCGCCGCGTGGGTCATCGTCACGCGTTGGCGCAGGCGTCCGTTCTGGCGCACGCTCAACTGGAGCTTTAGTCCCGGCTTCGGCTTCACGGCCTGCGCGGTGCTGGCGATTGCGCTCTATTTCGCGGGCGCGCTGCTCGCCAAGTTCATCGGCGGCGGCGCTCCCACGGACATCGAGATGCTGATCGACAGCTCGACCGCGACGCGAATCACGCTGGCCGTGCTGGCGGTGGCGACCGGGCCGCTGGTGGAAGAGATAGTCTATCGCGGCGTCCTCTATACCGCGCTGGAGAAGACACTCGGCCTCTGGTGGTCTGTCGTGCTGGTCTCGTTCCTCTTCATGTTCGTACATGTCTTTCAGTATCGAAACAACGTGGGCGTTATCCA
>JAFBAJ010000386.1 GCA_019247865.1 Acidobacteriota bacterium | reverse complement strand
TCTCGGCGCTGGTCGACTCAAAACATGTCGCAGGGGTTTACGGCGACGACGGAATGTATATCTTCACGCCGGAGCCGGAGATTCAACGCATCTTCGCTCTCAAAGAGAAAGCCATCCCGCTGCTCATCGCTCATCTGGACGACACGCGACTGCTGAACGTGGGGACGAACTACGCCGACGCGAACGGAGACCGCTGGACTGTGACGGTCGGCGCGGCCTGCTTTGACCTCCTCACGCTCATCATTCGCCGTGAGGCACGTTTCTTCGACCTCGCCTGCCTGAAAGAGCCGGATGAAGGCACCGTCGGCTCCTGTGCAAAGCCTGTGTACGCGCTCACTCCCGAAGACTTCTGGCGCGGGAAGAAGTTACGCGTGAGCAGGCACGTGCGGCGGGTCAAACAAAATTGGCTTAACGCGTATCGCAGACATGAGGTACATTACCAGCGCTTTGAGTAGCCAATCCGCCAGGAGCTTTCCTGCCCGTCGAACATTTGACGAGCGCACTTCCCTTTTCATTTGAGATGAAGTTGATGAGCCGACACCCGAACCTGATTACAAAGGCTCTGCGAGCGTGCCTCCTGTCGTTGCTCCTGCTGCTCGCGTCGAACGCGTCCGCCGAAGTCTTACACATAGAAGATTTCGGACAACGCATCAGCGACAGATCGACGACGACCTATCTGGACCTGCTGCGCCTCATCTTCACAGACCTGTCCGCGGATGACGGCAAGGCCGGATCGAGCGTCAGGATCAGAACCCTCTACGCAGAGGACGAGCCGCAGGCTTATGTTGGAGAGATGCAGGTCAAGGCTGTGGACGGCGCGTGGGTTCGCGCGAATGGCGAAAGGGCGCTCCTGCTCTTTATCAATGTGACTTCGGACGCGCAGCTCGGTTTCCCGTGGGGCGAGCTGAACGTGTTCGCGCTCTATGAGGTCGGGAAGCAGCCGCGCCTGCTCGACGCGGTTGATGTCTCCGGCGACCGCTTCACGACGTTTCTCGGCGACCTGCACCTGCATCCGAACGACGATGCAGTGCTCGTTCGATACCAGCACTTCAACGCGGGCGAGACTTTCACGGCCTTTGCCCTGCTGCATGTTGGCCGAGGGAAAGTACAGAGCCTCTTCGATGGATTGCCGTCGCTCTATTACGGCCGTGTGTGCCGTGCAGAGATCGCTGAGACGGGCGACATTGACACGAGCCAGAGCCGCCACAACGGTTACCGCGACATCGTGTTCGATATCAAGCAGGTCGGGACGAAATTTCACGCAGACTGTGACACGCCCGGCCGTAAGAGCACGCAGAACTTTCGTCTGAGCATCGGCTGGCAGCGCGGAGCCTATCGCTATCTGGACGGCGGGGCCGAGCTGAAACGCCTGGAGCGCGGAAGAAAAAGATTGGGATTCGGGGATTGAGCCGTTACAATCACATTCATTCAATAAACGATGGAGAAGAAAATACTGATGAACCTGTCTCGCAAAATTGTCTGCCTCGCTTTGGCGCTGGTCATGACTTGCGGCGCGAGCGCGCTGGCGCAGTCAACGAGTAACACGACCGGGAAATTAAATGTCTGGACGACCGCGAGCGTGGTGCGCGACGGGCGCAACTCGTCCAGCTTTAACGTCATGCGCGTCGCGAAGCAGAAGGGCTTTGACCGCGTGGTCTTTGAGTTCGACGGCGAGGTGCCCAATTACAGCGTCCATTTCGAGAAGCCGCCGATTGAGGACTACTCCGGCGAAAACCTGAGGATGAGCGGCAGGGCTTTCGTCGTCGTGCAGTTCTTCACCATCTCTTATCCGGACGAGAATGATGCCGCGAAGAAGATCGTCGACCTGCCACGAAACAAAGTGCGCGCCGGGCTCGTGACAGAGATCAGGAACTCCGAATGGTTTGAAGGCTATCTCTCGTTCGCCATCGGCCTCAGAAAACGCACGCCCTTTCGCGTGCAGCAGTTGTCCAACCCTTCACGTCTAGTGATTGATTTCAAGAATTGAGTTTGATGAGCGTCGTCGGCTTACAACACTTTAACATCACGGCTCCGGCCGAGCTGCTGGAGCAGGTGCGTGACTTTTACGTCGAAGTCCTGGGCCTCACGGTCGGAGCGAGGCCGGATTTCATGCGCGCGGGTTTCTGGCTCTACGCGGGCGGCGAGCCTCTGGTGCATCTCACTGCCTGCGAGGTGGCGGACGAGCGGGCGGATTCCGCGCGCGGCTTCTTCGACCACATCGCATTCTCCTGCCGTGGCCTGGCGGCGGTCATCGAACGCCTCACGCGCCTCAACGTGCCGTACGAAGCGGATGAAGTGACCTCGCTCAAACAGGTACAGCTCTTTCTGCGCGACCCGGCGGGCGTGGGCGTCGAGCTGAACTTCTACGATGAGGCTTTGTCCTGAAAAGCTGAATCATGGTATGAAGATTTACCGCTTTCACATTTCACTTCAAACGAGGCTTAATCAAGGATGAGTGCAGATAATCAATCGTTCGGGACGGACGTGCCGCCGCCCCTCGCCATGTTGCAGTTGATCTCCGGCTTCTGGATCTCGCGCGGCATCTACATCGCCGCCAAGCTGGGCCTCGCAGACCTCTTGCATGAAGGGCCGCAGACGGCTGAAGCATTGGCTGCCGCGACCGTGACGCATGCGCCGTCGCTCTACAGAGTGCTGCGCGCGCTCGCCAGCGTCGGCGTGTTCACAGAGGATGAGCGGGGCTTTGCTTTGACTCCGGTCTCGGAGACTCTGCGGACGGACGCGCCCGGTTCCCTGCGCTTTTTCGCGATGACGGAGCTTGGAGAGGAGCATTACCCTGCGTGGGGCGACCTGCTGCACAGCGTGCAGACCGGAGACATCGCTTTCGACCACGTCTACGGGATGCCGATCTGGGAGTTCTTCGCACAGAACCGGGAGAACGCCCGGATCTTCAACAACGCAATGACCAACATGACGCTCGCCGTTAACGAAGCTGTGCTGGCGAGCTACGATTTTTCCGGCATCAGGCGCATCGTCGATGTCGGAGGCGGGCACGGCAGCCTCCTGATCTCGATTCTCAAGGCCAACCCGCAGATGACGGGCATGGTCTTCGATGCGCCGCAGGTGGTCGAAGTCGCGCGTGCGAACATAGAGGCCGCCGGGCTGGCATCGCGTTGCGAAGCTGTGGCCGGAGATTTTTTCGAGGCCGTGCCGGAGGGCGCGGACGCTTACATCATGAAGTGGATCATACATGATTGGAATGAAGAGCGTTCGGCGCGGATTCTCAGCAACTGCCACCGCGCGATGGCGGAAGGAGACAAGCTCCTGCTCGTCGAAGCGGTCGTGCCGTCGGGCAGCGAGCCGCATTTCAGCAAGTTCATAGACCTCAACATGCTGGTCATGACCGGCGGGCGCGAGCGCACCGAAGAGGAATACCGCCAGCTCTTTGCGACCTCCGGCTTCAGACTCAAAGGATGCGTCCCGACCGCCTCGCCGATGAGCGTGATCGAGGGCGAGAGGGTTTAAGAGTTTCACGCAAAGGCGCAAAGGAGAGACGAAAGCAGGCCAGCGGCACTCAAGCCTTTGCGATCTTTGGTTTTACCTTCGCGCCTTTGCGTGAAATGTATTTTTCCGGAGAGACGCTCATGCAATGGCTCTATCTTATTGCGGCAATCCTGGGGGCGGCGCTCCCGCTCTCGCAGCTCTTTCCGTTTCTGGCGCAGAATGGATTTGATGTGCCGCTGCTTTTCCGGCAGCTCTTTCAGAATCACGTCTCGGCCTTCTTCGGCCTCGATGTCATCGTCTCGTCGGTCGCGCTGTGGCTCTTCGTCTTTTCCGAAGGGCGGCGGCGCGGGATGAGGAACCTGTGGCTCTACGTGCTCTGCAATCTGGCCGTCGGCGTCTCGCTGGCGTTTCCG
Organism: Acidobacteriota bacterium; assembly: GCA_019247865.1. Classification (GTDB taxonomy): domain Bacteria; phylum Acidobacteriota; class Blastocatellia; order Pyrinomonadales; family Pyrinomonadaceae; genus JACMLC01. Next base: position 4,072 of record JAFBAJ010000386.1, on the reverse strand, counting down.
CTCTTTCTCTTCTTTCGCGAGCGCAAGCTGCATGAAATGGAATAAGAAACGGTTCGGAGCGCTGATTCTCGGCGGGCTGCTGCTCGGCTATGCTCTCGGCTACGTGATGTGCCGGAAGCGACAATACATCGTCCACACCTCTGCCTGCGCTGGCGCGCAATACAGCCTTCATGATGTTGTCGCCGGAGACTCGAAGATGTCCAACACGAACGAGGCGCTGGCGTTGCTCTATACTCCGCTCCGTTACGTGGAGATATTCTACTGGCAGCGCAGGCAGCCCATCGGGTCTGCGTGTCCCTGAGAATAAATTTTTTACAGCTCGATCTGCCGGGCCGCGATGACCTGCTCGAAGGCGCGCAGCTCCGACAGGATCTCGTCCGTGAGGGGCGCGTCAATCTCGATCACGGCCATCGCTTCGCCGCCGCGCTCGCGTCGTCCCAGATGAAAGCGGCTGATGTTCACGTGGCGCTCGCCGAGGATCGTGCCGACGTGGCCGATGACGCCCGGCACGTCGCGGTTGCGCATGACCAGCATGTGTCCGTGCGGAATCGCCTCGATGTGAAAATTGTTGATCTCAGTGATGCGACCGTCCGCGCTCCCGCCTCCGGCGTGTGCGAAGAGCGTGCCCGCGACCGTCTGCTCGCCCGCGCCGGTCACGACGCGCGTGCGTATGGCCGGGGCGAACTCGCCGCCCGTGCGCCTGTAGGATGAAGTGACGCTGATGCCGCGCTCTTCGGCGATGAGAAAAGCGTTGACGACGTTGACGCGCGCGCTCATGTCGCGCAGGAGCCCGGCCAGAAAAGCTCTCGTCACGGGCGCGGCATCCAGCGACGCGACTTCGCCAGCATACTCCAGCGCCACTTCGCGCACGGCCGTCTCATCCATCAACTGCGCCTGGAACCGGCCGAGCTTTTCCGCCAGAGCGATGTAAGGCAGCAGCGCGCTCAACTCCTGCGCGCCGAGAGCCGGGACGTTGACCGCGCCGCGCAATGCGCCCGTCAAAAGATAATCGCGCATCTGCTCCGCGACGGTGACGGCGACGCCCTCCTGCGCCTCTTTGGTCGAAGCGCCGAGATGCGGCGTCACGATGACCTCTTCCAGTGCGAGGAGCGGATTGTCCGACTGCGGCGGCTCCTCTTCAAACACATCCAGCGCCGCCCCCGCGACCGTGCCCTCTTTGATCGCCTTGAAGAGCGCGCGTTCATCCACCAGCCCGCCGCGCGCGCAGTTGATGATGCGGACGCCCTCTTTCATCCGCGCGAAAGCGTCTGAGCCGATGATCCCGCGCGTCTCGGCCGTGAGCGGCGTGTGCACCGTCAGAAAATCTGCGCGGGCGCAGACTTCGTCGAGCGTCGCGACCTCAAGCTCCAGGTCGCGCGCCTGCTCCGGCGCGATGAACGGGTCATAAGCGACGACGTTCATGCCGAAGGCGCGCGCGCGCGTGGCGACGACGCGCCCGATGCGTCCGAGCCCGACGATGCCGAGCGTCTTGCCCTGCAATTCGACGCCGACGAATTTCTTGCGCTCCCAGCGCGAGCTTTTGAGGCTCGCGTTGGCGGCCGGAACTCTGCGCGCGAGCGAGATCAGGAGCGCCATCGTGTGCTCTGCGGTCGTGATGGTGTTGCCGTCCGGCGCGTTCATGACGATGATGCCGCGCGCCGTCGCCGCCGCGACATCTATGTTGTCCACGCCGACGCCCGCCCGCCCGATGACGCGGAGGCTCATCGCCCCGTCCATCAACTCGGCAGTGACCTTCGTCTCACTGCGCACGACGAGGCCCTGACACTCGCGCACGGCCTCGCGCAAGTCGGCCGGGGCGAGCCCGGTTCGTTTTTCGACCGTCAAGCCAGCCGCGCGCAAAGGCTCCAGGCCGCTCTCGTTGACATCATCCGCGACAAATATTTTGATCTCGCTCATTAGTCCCAATTCAATAAAAGAATGATGAAATCGTGTCAGAAGAACTTAGCAGGTCGCACGGCTTTATCCAAGCGAGCAGGCCGATTCCAGGGAGACGCGCCGTTGCTCAAGCCTGTACCTTTTATGATAAACTCGCACGCCGCACAAAGCTTCTTACCCGTGCGTTTCCGCAATCTTTAATCGAAGCAGAGGAGATGTCGAGATGGATATTTTCGTGTATCGCCCGGGCTCGCAGAAGGTCGAAGAGGGTTATACCGTCGCGCAGTTGCCGGAGCTTCTGCGCGATGAGAGCCTCACGATCTGGGTGGATATGGACAAGCCGACGGAAGAAGTGGACGACCGCACGCTGCTCGAAGTCTTCAAGTTCCACCCGCTCTCGGTCGAAGACTGTCGCGCGGATCGCCACCATCCTAAGGTCGAAGAGTTCCCGGACTATCTCTACTTTATCCTGCACGGCGTGACGGCCAAGACCGATTCCGAGCACTTCAACACCATCGAGCTGGACGGATTTCTCGGACGCAACTTCGTCGTCACCTATCACCACGAGATGTTTCGCAGCATTAACCAGGTCAAGGAGAGCGTGCGCTCGACGCCCTCCGCCTGCCAGCGCGGCGCGTCCTACCTGCTCTATCAAATCCTGGACAGGATCGTGGATTACTACACGCCCGTGCTCGACGACTTCGACGAAAATATAGTGGAGCTGGAGGACAGGATTTTCTCTCTGAAGACGCCGGACAATGCCATACTGGAGCAGATACAGCACCTCAAGCGCAGCGTCCTGCGCCTGCGCCGTATCTCAAGCAAGCAGCTCAACATCATCTACCGCATCAGTCACGGCGAGTTCCAACTGATCCCGCAGGAGATGCTGCCCTTCTTCCGCGACATACACGATCACCTGACGCGCATCGCAGACCTTTCGGAAAGCTATCGAGATTTGATTGGCGGCGCGCTCGATTCCTATCTCTCGGTCGTCTCGAACCGGACGAACGACATCATGAAAGTGCTGACCATCTTCTCGGCCGTCATGCTGCCGCTGACCTTTATCGCGGGACTCTACGGGATGAACTTCGATAACCAGCCGGAGCTGCATTATCAATACAGCTATTATGTTGTCATCGGCGTGATGGTGCTGGTCGCGCTGGCGATGCTCTTCCTCTTCTGGCGTATGGGCTGGATCGGAAGGCAGAAGCGCGAGGATGAGGGTGGAAAGGTAAGCTAAGGCTGAACGCTCGAATGACGGCGAGCTGCGTGCGAAAGCAAGATAGAAGCAACCGCCAGAGACATCATAATTATCGAAAGGCCGAGCCACAGCAGCGGCTTTAATCCGACATTTGAAAGCCCCCAGAGCCACGCCTTAATGTGCCGCGAGCTAAAGGGCCGGAGTTCGGCATACTCCGACAGCATCCAGAACTCAGCGAAGAAGGCAAAGGGTAACTGTCCGCTCATCACGGCAGCCAGCACGTTACTCCACCTTCTATTGATGACCAGGGCGAGTGCTGAAATCAACAAGACGATGGCGACGAACAGTTCTCTGTGGTAATTCCAGAGCGGGTCACGAATCCACGTCAACAAGGCCCAGATAAAATAGAAGATGGTGAATCCGAGGATAATTGCTCGCGGCTCCAGCAGATTAGAACATAGCTTTCTCATAAATCTTGCCCTTTACAGCAGCTACAACCTTAGACATTCTTTTTTTGCTATTGTTCCGTTCAACAGATGCCTGACTCACGTTGAGCCGGCCCTCATCCGGCACATGTCCGTTTTCAACCGACTCTCGGCCTTCCGCCATTTTTTCTCGGCGGTTCGCCGTCTGTGCTCGGCAGTCGGAGCTTTTGCTCGAAATTTCGAGCAAAAAGCTCCGACTTTTCACCTTATTGCTCGAAATTCCGAGCTTTGAAAAGAGCTTCACATCGGGCCGGGGTCGTCTTTCGGGCTCCCGCCGCCCTGCTCGTCAAAGGCTCCGTCGGGCGAGGGAGAGCGGCTGCTGTTATCGCTCGCAGCATCCGAAGCTGTCTCAGTCTCTTCGACATCCTTCAAGGTTTCGCTGCTCGTCGCTTCTTCGGGCACAGCTTCCGGCGATTTGGATTCCCTGTCTTCCTGCATCAGTACCTCCAGAACAGATAGATTGAATTCACGAGCGATAATAGCATTGCCG
>JAFBAJ010000359.1 GCA_019247865.1 Acidobacteriota bacterium | reverse complement strand
AAGACCTTCAGCGCGTTCTCTTCGTCAATGCGCTGGAGCAGGTCGCCCGCACGCAGGCCCGCGCGCGCAGCTTCTGAAGAAGCTTCGACCATTGACACGACGGGCTGCCCCGCGACTTCGCGCACGAGGATGCCGACGCCGAGGTAGCGCGGATGCTGCCAGTCGAATTTCTCCTCCGGCGCGTAGACGCGCGTGTGCGCGTCGCGGAGCGTGCCCGTCATGCGCCTCATGACGGCGTAAAACTCCGCGGAGCTTCCGGCCTCAGCCGCGAGCGGGCGCAGGCGCGCGCGCACTTCATCCCAATCCACGCCGCGCAGAGCCGGGTCGTAGTAACGCGCGCGAATCGTCTCCCACGCGTCATCAAAGACCGCGAGCCGGCCCTCGCGCGTCGCCACGCTCACGCCCGCGGCAGCATGAGAAGGCAAAGGTAAAAAGGTAACAGGCAGAAGCAGGACGAGGACGCAGAATAAAACTTGTGCATCAAGCCTGAGCAGCCTTCTCATCTCTCTTCTACCTTCTCTTACTTTTTGACTTCCGTATCGGTCTCTTTTTTCGGGCGTTGAAAATTATAACGAAGCAGGACGCGCATCGGCAGCGGGACGCCGTCTCGCAGGGCCGGGCGAAAGTGCATCTGCCGGATGGTGTTGACGGTCGAATCGTCGAGCCCGAAACCGGCCCAGCGCACGACCTCCACGCGCGTCACTTCGCCTTCGACATCGAGGTCGACGAGGACATCCACGGTGGCTGAAGCCTCCGCGCGCGCGGCCGTTTCGGGATAGATCGGGCGCAGGCGTCGATAGGGCAGGGGCAGGCGCAAGCCTTTGGCTTGCGGGCTCGTCTCTTCCGGCACCTCTTCGATGACGGGCGCGAGATGCGTCGTCGAAAACTCGCGCTCGTTGCGTTCGCTCTCGGCCGCCGTGCGAATCGCCGCCGCATAACGCGCGCCGCGCTCGCTGAGGCCGGCGAGCAACATCTTCTCGGCGACTTCGGGCGCAGCCGCCTCAAAGCTCGGGCGTTCCCACATGATGAGCCTGCCGGAGCGCGCGCTGACGAGAAAGATGGAGGCGTAGGACTCGTAAAAGACCGGGCGCGCGGAAGAGTTGCGCCGCAGGGTCTGCGCGTCTCCCGTCACATAAAAATCGGACCCGATGGCCGAACCGAGATCGCGCGCCTCCTCCAGAGTCAGGTTGAGCGAGCCCTCATAACCGATGCCGCGCGCGGCAAAGCGGCCCTCGTCCCGGTCCGCCAGACGCAGGCTCGTCTCTTTCCTGAGCGCACGCGCGAACTGCTCCGCCGCACGGACTCCCGTCTCCGTCGCGCCGAAGTCGAGCACCGCGACCTTGACCTGCGCCGCACAGCTCACAGCCCAGACGCAGACGCATATAAGCAGGACGAGGCCGCGAAGGAGGTGCCGTCTCAAGTTTGAAAGCTCAAATCTCAAATCTTCTTCAGGGTTGTCTTACTTGATAGAGCCGGTACGCGCCGACCTCCGCGACGAGCGGATACTGCGCGAAGAACGCGTCGTTGACGGGCATGTAGTTGCGCTCGACCGGAGTCACGACGACGTAGTCCACGTTGTTCTTCATCAATAACTCCCGCGCATTGTACGCGCCCGTGTAGATGTTGCGTATGTCTCGCTCGCGCGGCTCGAAGTCGAGCCCGTGCGCCCAGATGTAACCCGTGTAGCCGAGGAGCGAACGCCTGCCCGTCAGAAAGACGACCGGGTTATAGGTCGGCGCGTGCAGGATCAGGGCGCGCGGCGGCGTCTGCGCGACGATCTTTTCGGCGAGCCGCACGCCGTCCGTCTCGTACTCCTGATAGGCGATCTGCTTTGAAGCCACGCGCCACACGTCGAGCGCGCCCGCCGCCGTCAGCGTCAGCAGCACCACCGCCATCGCCGCTTTCAAAAACCACTTCCCTTCCCACAGGCGCGCCAGCGCATACGCGACGATCGGCACCGAGGCGACGTACCAGTAGAAGAGGACTTTGATGTTGTCCCACGGCCACGGCGCGAGCTTGACCAGATTCGGCCCGATAAAGCAGAGCGTGAACGGCAGGTAAAAGACGAGCCAGCGTCGCGCGATGAGATAGTCGCTCGTGCGCCAGAGCAGCGCCGCGACGAGGAGCGGAATAAAGAGCCCAGTGTTCTTGAGCCAGAAGACGGCGAAGTTCGCCTCCGGCGCTTTGTCCCAGCCGAAGTGCCAACCGATAAAGCTCTTCGCCTCGACCGAGCTGCCCGTCATCACCCACAACATCTGCGGCACGGAGAAGAGCAGCGCGAGGGCAAAGAACGCGGCCCACTCGCGCCAGCTCTCCTTGAAAAAGATGAGGGCCAGACATCCGGCCATGCCCATCACCATGATGAAAGTGTGCGCGTGCACGAGCAGCAACATGCCCGCCATCACGCCCGCCGCGATCATCCGTCGCGCCGCCGTCGAGAAAGGACGCGCGGGGAAAAGATAGAGGAAGGACCGGGGCGGCTCTTCGTTCCAGGGGTTCGCGGGCGCTTTCGCGCGCTCCTTTTTCCGAGCCTCTTCGACTTTGACCTTTTCCGGATTTAAGGCGAGCCACCATTGCGTGAAGATCGTGATTGCGATGGGCAGGCCGAAGAGGATGCTGCGCTGTGTGATGAAGAGCGTGGTCAGCGAGTTCCCCCAGCGCCACGCCTGTCCCGGCAGGATCGTGTAGTCGTGCTGCAAGTCCCAGAGCATCTGAAAGATGCCCTTCTCTCCCGCGCGCGCCTCGCGCAAGAGCATGACCCAGCCCAACCCGCCGGAGAACAGAACCAACACCGGAGCCAGGAATCCGGCGAGTCGATTGCGCGATAACTTCAAAGTCCAGTGATGCAGGACGCCGACCAGCGAGAGCGCCAGCACCATGTTGTGCAGCAGCATCGAATCGCGCAGCGAAGTCCCGGCGCGCATCAGCATCGCCGCGACGAAATCCGCGATGAACGGATAGGCGAAGCTCGTCCCCGCGAACGAAGGGTCTTCCGGCGGAAAGTTGTGGCCGTAAACGAAGCTCGTGATGGAAGCGAAGTGAAAGGGCAGATCGCCCAGGTTGTTGCTCCCGCCCGTGTAGATGCCGTCCGCCTGCTCGACCACCGCACGGTCAAAGAAGCTGTAGAGCATCAACGCGACGAGCACATAAAAGAGCAGATACGCGACCGCGCTCATCTTCGGATGCAGCACTGCGCGCCGCAACTGCTGCGCCGTCGCGCTCACATCCGCCTGCACCTGCGTCTTGAACGAGGGCTTCGTTAAGAGCGCGAGCGGCGCGGCCAGCACCGCCGCCGACAGCAGCAGCGTGAGCGGCGTCAGCCCCAGCAACAGCGAGCAGAAAAAGCCGACCAGGCCCAGCGCGGCGAGCCCCGTGCAACAGCCCATGCAGAGGCGCGCGGCGAGCGGCGCAGCGCGGTCATACCAGTACGTCAGCGCCGCTCCGCCCGCCGTCGCAATCACAATCAATCCGATGGCAAACAACATACTAATGACAGAGAGAGAGCTTGCAGGATAAATACATCGGCGCAGTGAAAAATCAGGGCGCGGGAGTAATTGTTATGTTTTCGCTGGCAGATTGCAACCGCTGGAAAGATTAGCCACAGAGGACACAGAGGACACAGAGAGATATATTACTTCTTGCTCTGTGTCCTCTGTGCCCTCTGTGGCTTAATTTATCTTGCGCGAACGGCAGGCACGTCGCCCTGTGTGCCGAACTGCACGCCCCTGAATCCAAGCGTGCTGCGCAGCAGGTACTAACTGCCCGCGCGAAAGACGCCCACGTCTGCTTTGCCGTCGCCGTCGTAATCGGCCGGCGCGCTGCCACGCGCGGATTGAAACGCGCCGGAAAGAGAGATGACAAACAAGACCAGCAAGGCTTTGAGCACACGATGCACTCTTCGCCCTCCTTCTATTCTTTGCGCCCTTGAGTCTTTCTTTATTAGCGCCTTTGCGTGAAACGTTGGTGGTTCACGCAAAGGCGCAAACAAAGAAAGACTCAAGCGCGCGAAGCTTTACGGCACGGGCACGTCCGATGAGAGCCCGAAGCTGACGGAGGTGATGCCGCCGGTGCTCCTTAACAGATGCCAGACGCCCGCGCGATAGACGGCCTGATCCGCCTGGCCGTCACCGTCATAGTCTGCGGGCACGGGCACGTCTCCGCTCTGCCCGAACTGCACTCCGCGCACCTGATTGTTCGAGCTTGCGAGCGCGTACCAGTTCCCGTCGCGGAAGACTGCGACATCCGCCTGACCGTCGTTGTCGTAATCAGCGGCCACTGGAATATCCGTCGCGAGCCCGAACTGCACCGCCGCGAAGCCCGCCTGTGACCTCAACAGATACCACGTGCCGCTGCGGAAGACTGCGATGTCTGCCTTACCGTCGCCGTCGTAATCGGCGGGCGCGACCGTGTCCCCCGCCGCGCCGAACTGCACGCCGCGAAACGCGTTGGTCGAGCTCTCCAAGATATACCACGAGCCCTGCCTGAAGACGGCCACGTCTGCTTTCCCGTCGCCGTCATAGTCGGCCGGAGCTGCGACATCGCCGCTCTGCCCGAACTGCACCCCGCGCACCTGATTGTTCGAGCTTTGCAGGATATACCAGTTGCCGTCGCGGAAGACTGCGATATCCGTCTTGCCGTCGCCGTCGTAGTCCGCCGGAGCAATCCTGTCCGAAGCCAAGCCGAACTGCGTGTAGCTAACCCCTTGTCCCGAACGATTGAGATACCAGGTCGCGTTCGACGGGCGGAAGACGGAGAGATCCGAGCTGCCGTCGCCGTCGAAATCGAACGGCGTCGAGCCGGTCAGGCCGCGCGTCCCGCGCCGGAAAACTTCCGCGCCGTCCACGCTCAGGTTCGAGGTCTCCTGCGTGACTCCGCCGACCCAGCCGTTGTCCGGGTCGACGAAGGCGATTGCGGTCGAGATCGAATTGAGCGAGATCAGCTCGCGCGTGAAGGTCTGCCCGCCGTCGGTCGAGCGCAGGCCGAAGGTCGCGTCACCGAGCGGGTTCGGGTCGTAGTCGTGCTCGACCACCCAGACCGTCTGCGGGTTGACCGCGTACACGGCGACCGCTTTCTCCATCGGCTTGGAATCCCAGGTCTGCCCGCCGTCCGTCGTGTGCCACAACTCTCTGCCGGTGTTGCTCGGCCCTTCGCCCAAAGCCCACCCGTTGTTCACGTCCGCGAAGGACACGTCGAACCAGTTGCCGCCGATGACGACTCGCGTCCACGTCGCAAATCCATCCGTGGATTTGATGATCTGCGCCCCGGCCGCTGCATATCCGATATTCGGACTTGCCATATCCACGTCGCGGATTACTTCGGACAGCGGGAAGTGCATCAACGTCCACGTCTGGCCGCCGTCGGTCGAGCGGACGATGGGCGCGCCCGCGCCGTCAAAGCCGACCGAGACGATGGTCTGCCCGTCGAAGGTATCCAAAGCGTAGCAGACGTGTCCCGGCGCGGTGGTGTCATGCCAGTCGCGCCCGCCGTTGATCGTATACAGGATCGTCGTGCCGGTCTGCTCCGGGCTCGCGCCGCCGCGCAGTCCGGCCCAGCCGCGCTGGTTGTCTGGAAAGGCAAGACCGGAGATGAGAGCGTTCTGCGGACTGTTACCGATAGCGATGCGCTGTCGATTCCAGAAGCGGCCGCCGTCCGTCGTGTAGAGCAGGTCGCCGTTGTAAGAGCCGCCCCAAGCGTGCCGCGCATCCGTCGCAACCATCTTATAGACCGGATAGCCGCCGCCCGTCTGGCGCGGAGCCCACGTCGCGCCGCCGTCCGCAGTGATGTAGATCAGACCCGTGTTGCCGACCGCGACGCCGTGCAGCGTGTCGGCCATGTGTATGTCTTCGAGCGGATAGCTGAAGCGGAGCGGAGCGTTGATTCCGCCGCGCAGCGTCTGCCACGTCACGCCGCCGTCCGTCGTGCGAATGATGTTCTCGTTCGTGCCGACGCCCCAGCCGTTCAGGGCGTCCAGGAAGTAGAGCTTGAAGACGAACGTGCCCGCCGGCGTCGCGCCCTGCGTCCACGTCACGCCTCCGTTGGTCGTGTAGTCGATCTTCTGACGAATCAGGCCGTTGACGAACTCCGTATTGTTGATGCGCCAACCGCGATTGGTGTCGAACCACTCAGCGCCGCCCGTCGCGCCCGGCCGCACCGTCCAGGTCTGCCCGCCGTCGCTCGTCACCAGGACGCCCTGACCGCTGCTGGCGATGCCGTTGAGCGGGTCGAAGAACTTGATGAGGTTGACGGGAAACGGCGTGTCCTGCGCGAACCAGGTGCGCCCGCCGTCCGTGCTCCGGTTGAAGGAGCTGTTGCTGTTGGTCACCTGAAAGCCGCGATTGAGGTCTGCGAAAGTCAGGCCATAGACCGAGCCGCCCGCACCCACACCTGTGCGGAAGCCCTGTTGCCACGTCCGGCCGCCGTCGTCCGTGTAAACGTCCACGTTGCCGGACGCCCACCCGTGCAGCGCGTCCTTGAAGTAGACCGTGTTCAGCGATTGATAGGTTCCGCTCGCCTGCCGCTCCCAGGTGATGCCGCCGTCAACCGTGTGCAGGATGACGCCGTAGCCGCCGGCCGCCCAGCCTTCGTTGGCCGAGATCATCTGGACATCTTCGAGCGTCTGCCCGGTCGGGAAGGTGGCCTGCTTCTGCCAGCTCGACTGAAAGATATTGAGCGTCGTGGTCGAAGGCGTGTTGAGCTGCGCTCCCGACACATTCGAGAGAGTGACGTTGGCCGTCTCTATCTCTTCAAAGATCGCGTCGGTACAGGTCTGCACAGTGAACGAGCGGTTGAAAGTGCCGGGCGGGAAGACGAGCGTCCCGCTCGTGTTGATGAAGTCAATGCCCGGCGCGCACGAACTGCCGCCCGTCGCAGAGCCGCTTGAAGTCGCGTAATCTACCGACACCGTGCCGATCTGGTTAAAGGCGCGAAAGACCTCGAACGTCACTGTGCGTCCCTCGCGGTCGAAGTGGCGCGACGAGTCAAAGGCGATGAGCGACGGCTCGACGTTGGTGATCTTGACGGAGGTGTTGCTGTTCGTGCCGATGGTCGCGCCGCCCGTCGGGCTTGAA
>JAFBAJ010000082.1 GCA_019247865.1 Acidobacteriota bacterium | reverse complement strand
CGCTCAATCGAGTCGAACGAGGGAGTCTATTTCGTACCGGCCTTAGCCGGGCTCGGCGCGCCGCACTGGGATGCTTACGCGCGCGGCTCTTTGCAGGGCATCACGCGCGGCACGACGCGCGCGCACATCGCACGCGCAACCTTAGAGAGCATCTGCTACCAGACGCTCGATGTCGTCGCGGCGATGGAGCGCGATTCCGGCATCCGTCTCAAAGAGGTGCGTGTGGACGGCGGCGCGGTGGGCAACAGCTTTCTGATGCAGTTTCAGGCGGACATCCTCGGCGTGCCGATCATCGTCCCGCACATCACCGAGACGACCTCGCTCGGCGCGGCCTCTCTGGCGGGACTCGCCGTCGGCTTCTGGCAGAGCCGCGCAGAGCTGTTCGCGCGCTGGGGCATGCAGCGGCGTTACGAGCCGCAGTTGAGCCGCGCCGAGCGAGAGCGACTGCACGGCCGCTGGCTCAAAGCCGTCGAGCGCGCGCGAGACTGGGCGCGCGAATGAGACTCATCAAAATTTTAGCCACAGAGACACAGAGGCACAGAGAAATGTAAAGCATTAAAGAGCTGCCTGAGGCTCTTGCTCCCTTATTATTTTCCTCTGTGTCGCTGTGGCTCTGTGGCTAATTTGTTATTCATGACTCGACCGACAGACATCGAGGCGACGCAGTTCGACGCGCTCATCATCGGCGCGGGCATCAATGGTGCGGGGATCGCGCGCGACGCTGCGTTGCGCGGCCTCAAAGTCCTGCTCGTTGACAAGGGCGACATCTGCGGCGGGACTTCCGGCTGGTCCACGCGCCTCATTCACGGCGGCCTGCGTTACCTGGAGCACGGCGAGCTGCGCCTCGTCAGAGAATCCCTGCGCGAGCGAGAGAGGCTGCTGCGGCTCGCAACGCATCTGGTCAGGCCGCTGCCGATGCTGATTCCGATCTACAAAGGAGCGCGGCGCGGGCGGCTACAGATTCGCGCGGGGATGTGGCTCTACGACCTGCTCTCGCTCGACAAGACGCTCGCGCGCCATCGCATGCTCTCGCGCGCCGCGACGCTGAAGAGAGCGCACGGCCTCGACCCGTCCGGCCTCGTCGGCGCGGCTCTCTATTACGATGCGCAGGTCGAGTACGCCGAACGGCTCGTCGTCGAGAACGCGCTCTCGGCGCGCGAGCACGGCGCGACCGTCCTGACCTACGCGCGCGCAGAGCGGCTGTTGATCGAAGACGGAGCCGTGCTCGGCGTCGAGCTGAAAGACCTGCTGTCCGGCGGCAGTTATCGCGCGCGCGCTTCGTACACGCTCAACGTCGCCGGGCCGTGGGTGGACGAAGTCATCGCATCGCAACCTTCGCCGCAACTCATCGGCGGGACGAAGGGCAGCCATCTCATCGTCGATAAGTTTCCGGGCGCGCCTGCGGATGCGCTCTACGTCGAAGCGGCAGCGGACGGGCGGCCCTTCTTCATCATTCCCTGGAACAGTAAGTACCTCATCGGCACGACCGATACGCGTTACGACGGCGACCTGGATCGCGTCGCGGCGACGGAGGAAGAGATAAGCTATCTCCTCAACGAAACGAACCGCGTCATCCCAGCGGCCGGACTCGCGCGCAACTCTGTGCTCTACACCTACGCCGGTATCCGCCCGCTGCCCTTCGTCGGGCAGCAGAAGGAGAGCGGCATCACGCGCCGGCACTTCATACACGAACACGCGCCCGCCCTGCGCAACTTCGCTTCCGTCATCGGCGGCAAGCTGACCACCTATCGCAGCCTCGCGGAAGAGGCCGTCGATCTGCTCCTCAAAAAACTTGCTCACACGCCTGTGCCATCCAGGACGGCGGAGCTTCCACTGCCGGGAGCGGAGACAAAAGATTTCCAGGCGTTTCAAAGAGAGCTGCAAGAACGCTACGACAATGTTCCCGCGAGCCTGCTGGAAAGACTCTTCAGAATTTACGGCACGCGCGCTGACGCCGTCCTGAAGCTGGCTGATGAAGACGCAGAGCTGCTGCACGCTTTCGATGCCGAGACCGGCGCGATCGGCGCGGAGCTGGTGCTGGCCTTCCGCGAGGAGATGGCCGAGACGCTGGCCGACTCGCTCCAACGCCGCACGATGGTCGGATTAAACTCACACGCCGGACTCAACGCCGTCGAAGCCGCCGCCCGCGTCGCGCGCAATCATCTGGGTTGGAGCGCAGAGCGAGCCGTGCGTGAGGTCGCGGCTTATCTCGAATACGTCGAGCGGTTTCATCCGGCATCGGCTGCTACAGAAGCCACGACGGATGAATGATCTTTACGGCTTCTCCTTCTCGCCGGGCGTGGTCAGTTTGTAGTCGTTGACGTTGCCGTTGAAGTGCTGGTAGTTGCTGAACTCCTGCGTGACGTTGAGGTTGAGACCTCTGAAGAGAAAGATCTTGGCGGAGATGTTGGCCTGTGTGTAGACGGGGAGCCAGACGCCGTCGTCCATGCGTTTCTGCTCGAAGACGAAGGCCGTGCCGGGGCGGATGTTGGCGACGAGGCCGCCGCCCATCTTGTAGCTCTCGACGAGGCGCGCTTCGAGGCGCATCACCTGTTTATCCACCGGGTCGATCCAGACGACGCCCGTCAATTTGCTGACCATGCTTTCGATGGTCGTCCTGGGTTTGTAGCCTGCGCGCGGGCGAAAGTCGAAGACGATGGTGTCGCGTTCGCGCAGGCGCTCGCGCCGCGGCGAGACCAGCTCGGCCGAGCGCAGGAAATCGCCGATGCCCGGATCATCATCTTCCGCTTTCGGCTTCTTTCCCTGCGCGCGTTCACGCTCGCGCTTCTCTGCCTCCTTCGCACGCTCGCGTTCCATCTTCTCCATCTCTTCGATGACGCGCTTCTCTTCCTTCGCGGCCTTTTCGGCGGAGAGCGGGACGCCGTTCTCGCTGACCAGCTTGCGCACGTCCTCGCGTCCGGGCACGGGATAGACTTCAAAGACCTTGATAGTCTCTTCGGTCACTTCGCCCTTGTCGTTAATCTTGCGCTCGGTCAGTTTCTCAGTGTAAGTGTAATCGCCGACGCGCTCGTCTATCTGCTCCTGGTTGCGATCAATTTCGCGCAGCAGGGCGGCGAGGTCTATCGTCTCACCGCTCGGCGGGTCGAAGAGGGAGTCGGACAGTCCCGTGTTATAGCTGACGCTCAGCAGGGTGAGCGTTCCGGTGGAGATCGTCCCCGCCTGCCACTCGATCTTGTGCGGTTCAAGCAAGCCCTGCTCCGCTCTGTAATCTTTGAGAAAGGTA
>JAFBAJ010000081.1 GCA_019247865.1 Acidobacteriota bacterium | reverse complement strand
AGCCGCACGACGCGTTGCGGGTTGGTGCCGTTCTGCACGGCGACGAGGCTGCCTTTGTAAAAGTAGAGCCCGTCCAGTCCGTACAGCGAGACGTTCTCCGGATGCTCAAGCCTGGTCAGCTGCTTCGTCTTCAGATCAAAGACGAAGAGGCCGAGCAGGTAGTCCGACATGAAAAGCTTTTTTCCGTCGGCTGAAAAATCCGCGCCCTGCGGCGAGATGAAGGGCTCCGGCCCGGCGTAAAGCTCAAGCACATCTCTGCCTGCTCTGATGACGTACACGCCGGGCGTCACGCTGTCGGTCACGTACACGTCGCCGGACGGATGTACGACCAGATCGCCGAAGACATGTGCCCTCGTCGTCTCCGGCAGCAAATATTTTCCGAGCAACCGGCCGGATTTGAGATCGTACTTGAAAACGCCCGTCCGATTTTTATCTGCCTCCGTAAAATTCATCATCTGCGGCATCGCCGCGCTCGCGACCCAGAGCACGCGCCTTCGTGCATCCACCTTCATCCCGAGCACGCTCCATAATCCATCCTGCGCGTTGGAGAAATCGCGCGCCTCGCCGCGCGCGTTGACGCTGATGATCTTCCGTTTACGAACGCTGCTCAGATAAAAGGTCTGCGTCAGCGGATCGTAGGCGAGGCCCTCCGTGACCAAGCCCTTCTCTTCGAGCGTGAAAGCCTGCGTGCTGTGGCTGACGGCCGTCCGGTTGGACGCGAAACGTTTGACGATGTTTCGGAATTCTTCCGAACTTTTGATCGCCGCGAAATCTTCGTCATCGGTCGGATAGATGAAGCCCATCTGCGCGACCCGGCCGAGCAGCGTCAACGCTTCACTGCCTTTGCCGTTCAGCGCGTAAGCTCCGGCGAGGTTATACATGATGGTCGGATGCTCAGGCCGCAGGCGCTGCGCGTAGAGCATGTTTTCCAGATACGCGGAAAAGTTTTTCGCGCGATAAGCCTGTATCGCCTGCTGCGTGTAGAACCTGATGTCTTTGACCGGCTCGTTCTGCGCGAAGGAGCTGGTCAGGAGCAGAGAGATCACAAGCGGTCTTCCGAAATATCGGAAAACGAAAAGGCGTCTGGCGTTCATCTGGCCGGCCTCGTTTCTCGGATGGATCGTGGAGCGCTCTTAATGGATGGCTAAGTCGGCGGAGTTGTTGCCTGAAAGGGAAGTCAAAAATGGGTAGTGGGTCAGTTTCAAAACAGGTTCACGCAAAGGCGCAAGGACGCAAAGAAAACATTAAAGTCTTTCTTTGCGTCACCAGCGCCTTTGCGCGAGATTCTTTTGTTTGATTTTTCAAACTGACCCACTACCCAAAATGAGCCGGACACACAACAGGCACGCTCCGTCAGGAGCGAGATATTTATAGTTTTTCATCAAACAAAGAGAAGCTCCGTAGGAGCGGAATGTTTAAGCTGAAACACATTCCGCTCCTACGGAGCTAAACATTTTTTCTACAGCAAGTCCTATAAACATCTCGCTCCTGACGGAGCGGTGAATCAGCTTTCACCTATTGCTTCGCGAAAGGGCGGACGCGTTCGGCGGAGGCTTTGAAGTCCGCGTCCGATGGAGCGAGCTGCGCGCCCTTTTCGTAGGCCGCGAGGGCTTTGCCGTACTGCTTCGTGATCTCGTAGTCGTAACCCAGCTCGCGATAGATGTTGGCATCATCGGGCGTCTGCGCGGCGGCGCGTTCGAGCGCGATGATGGCGCGCGGAAAATTCTTGGCGCGCGAATGCGAGATGCCGAGCAGGTAGAGCGTGACGCCTTTCGCGTCCGGCCCGGTCGTCACCTTCTCCAGCTCTGCTGCGGCGCGCGCAAACTGTCTCGCGCCGATCAAAGCCTGTGCGAAGAGCGTCACGGTGTCGGCATCGGCCCTGAGGCGCGTGAGGCTCTCTCCGGCGCGGATCGCGCTCAGGTAATCTGCATCGGCAGAGGTCGCGACCGTCGCCGTCGAAGCGCGCTTGAGATAGGCCGTGGTCAACAGCGACCACGCGGGAATGTTGCGCACGTCGGCCGCCGTCGCGCGATTGAGCGCCGTGATGGCTCCGGCCAGATCGTTGCGCTCGATGAAGATGCGCCCCAGATAAAAGAGCGAAGCCGCGTCCTTAGGATTGTCTTTGACCGCCGCGTTGAAAGAGCGCACGGCGTCGTCCGCCTTGCCCGTGCGGTATTCGGCGAGCCCGCGAAAATAGAGCATCTCCGCGTCCGGTCGCGCGCCCGCACGCGTCGTCGCGGTCACGAGCAGCGGCAGCGCGCGTTCAAAATCCTCCGCACGCGAGTAGGCCCGCGCCGTCGCGTCGAGCGTCTCCTTGTCCTCCTGATTCACCGCGCGCTGCAGGTCGAGCGCACGTTGCAGGTCGCGCGCGGCCTCCGCGTACTGCTTGAGGTTATACTCTGCGAAGCCTGCGATCTTCCACGCCTCGAAATTGTTCGGCTCGTTGGCGGCGATCTGTTTCGCGGCCTGCGCCGCCTCTGCATACTTGCCCTGTTGCAGCAGCGCGTACGCGCCCGAAGTCGAAGACGTGCCCGCAGAAGTCGAAAGCGGCGAGTTGACGGGCGTGCTCGCGGTGCTGCTCCCCGAACTCGTCGCCGGAAGCGGAGTCAGGAGCGGCTCGCTCTGCGGATTCGGGCTCGGCGCAGCCTTAGGCTGTCCCACGCGACGCGGGCGCGTCGAGCCCCCCTGCGCCTGCGCCAGCGCAGTCAGCGCCAACAGCAGGCTGAAAATGGCGGCTAAGCGGAAGATACTTTTATTCATCATACTGACAGATTCTTTCATGTTCCGGTCGGATTTCCAACTCGCGCGGCTCATGGCTCCCGGCGCGAGGCATTGCGATGCCGTTGAGGCCGTAAATGGTTTGCTTGTCCGACGGCGCGTTGAGCCGTTAAAGCAAAGCCTTGTTTGACAAGGCTCGGACGCGCGGCGTAGAGTTTCGAGCGTGCAAAGCTTTCTCGCGCAGTAAGTCCTGCTGGCACGCCGCATCACTCTTCTTTCCTGAGTCATGTCACGTCCTCGGCATCTCTCTATTGCAACTCAAGTTTTATGTTTCGAGCCTTGCACCATACCCACCTAACATCACACTAAGGAGAAGTTAAATGATTAAGCTGATGAGCGCTCTGGCCGCCCTGCTTTTGGTCGTGGTCGGAGGCGCTAAGATAATCTCTTCACAGAAGCTGTCCACCGCAGATCAGGCGGATGCCACACCCATACAAGTCGG
>JAFBAJ010000045.1 GCA_019247865.1 Acidobacteriota bacterium | reverse complement strand
TGGGATGACGCGTCCGGAAGGATTGCTCGGCGAGTTCAGGATGATGAGCTTGGTGCGCGGCGTGATGGCTCGCTTGACCTGCTCGGCCGTCAGGACAAAGCCCGTCTCTTCCGTGTCGATGAAGACCGGAGTTGCGCGTGCGAAGGTGACTATCTCTGGAAAGGTGACCCAGTAGGGCCTGACGATCAGGACTTCGTCGCCCGGCTGGCAGAGCGAAACCACAGCGTTGAAGATGGCCTGCTTGCCGCCAGCGGTCGCCATCACCTCAGACCTCTCGAACGTCGCACCGAACTGTCGCTGATAAAAATCTATGATCGCCTGTTGCACGGCGCGCGTCCCGGCGGTCGGCGTGTATTTGGTCTTGCCCTCGCGCATGGCTTCGGCGGCCGCGCGCTTGATGTTCTCGGGCGTGTCGAAATCCGGCTCGCCCGGGCCGAGGTCAACCACGTCCACGCCCTCCGCGCGCAGGGCTTCGGCCGCCTGCATCGCGGCCAGCGTCGCAGAGGCGCGCATCCGCCCGACGTTATCCGAGACGGGAAAAGTTTCGCTCACAGGTTTGCTCATCTGCTCAAAGTGTCAATCGATCCTTTGAAGAAACTCCACGCGATTGCCGAACGGGTCGCGGAACTCAAAGCGGTCATAGCCGGGAATCGGGACGCCTTCCAGGATTTTGATCTGCTCTCGTTCGAGCCTCGCGCGCCAGCTCGCCAGCTCGTCTACCAGATAAGCCAGATGCGCTTTGCTCGCGGTACGGTCGACGCCGTCCTCCGTCCCGACGTGAATCTGCATCTCTCCCAGCTCAAGCCAGAAGCCGCCGCGCCCCTCCAGCGATGCGGGCTTGGGCGTCTCCCTGAGGCCGAGCAGCCCGCAGTAGAAGCGACGGCATTCCTCCTCCATCCCCTTTGGAATCGTGATCTGCGCGTGATGGAGCCGTTGGAGCGTCAAAATAATTCCTTCCTCAGCGAAAGCGCGCGGCGCGCGAGAAACATAAGCTCACGCGCCGCGCATTCAAAAGTTACTGGCGGCCGCCCTTCTTCGCGCCACCCTTCTTGGCTCCGCCCTTCTTAGCTCCGCCCTTTTTAGCTCCGCCCTTCTTCGCGGAACTCTTCTTCGCCCCACCTTTCTTCGCGCCGCCCTTCTTGGACGAGCTCTTCTTGGACGAGCTCTTCTTGGCTCCGCCCTTCGCTCCGCCCTTCGCGCCGCCCTTCTTCATCGGAGCTTTATTGGTCTCCTTGCCGCGCCCGGAGCCGCTCTTTTTGCCGCCGCCCGAAGACTTGTTGACGGTCGCCCACGCGCGTTTCTCAGCCTCTCCTTCAGAGACGCCGCGCTTCTCGTAGCCTTCTTCGATGTGCTCGGCCTGACGCTTCTGCTTGTCCGTGTAGCTCGATTTGTCTCCTCTTGCCATTCCTTGAACCCTCCCCTTTGAAAGTTTAGCGAATGTGTTGGATGGAACGGGCGCGATTATAACATGAATGAAAAAGCCGCTCGTCTAGTTTCCGTCGAGCTTGCGGCGCATCCGCGCCTCGACCGCTTTCGGGACGAGCCCTTCGATCTCTCCGCCGAGCCCGAAGACCTCTTTCACGAGGCGCGAGCTGACGTACGAATAGGCTTCGGCGGGCATCATGAAGACCGTTTCGATGCGCGGCTCCAGCCGCCTGTTCATGAGCGCCATCTGCAGCTCGTACTCATAGTCGGAGATCGCGCGGATGCCGCGGACGATGGCGTCCGCCTCGCGCTCGATGGCGTACTGCACGAGCAGCCCCTGAAAGTCCTCGACCAGCAGGCGGCATTGACCATGCTCCAGCGTGGCGAGGACTTCGCCCAGCATTTCGCGCCGCTCCTCAATCGTGAACATCGGCTGCTTGTTCGGGTTGACGAGGATGGCGATGATGATCTCGTCAAAAAGCTTGCAGCCGCGCTCGATGATGTCCAGGTGGCCGTTGGTCACAGGGTCGAACGAACCGGGATAGATCGCGCGTCGCATAAAAGGATTTTAGACGGGGAACGGAATCTCAGATCAGGTGTGAAGGTATCACAAAACGACTCACGGGCGCGAATCTTGTAGGGGCAGGGCTGGTCCCTGCCCGCTCAACAGCCGAAAGACACGGGCAGGGACCAGCCCTGCCCCTACAGTTATTCCAATTTTGTTAGTGAGTCGCTCTCTTGACATGCCCGTCACGCAATGTTTCAATATCCGCGAAGAGACAAGCGTGGTGAGTTAAGGCGACTTGCGGCCACGTAAAATAATCCGCTAAACAGCTCGGTCTTTCCCGTCAGATTCAATGAGATTCGGAAAGCCCCGCGTTGTTTAAGCGCGGGGCTTCAACTTTGTAAAGACGTTCTTTGTTCTTTGTGCTTTGGTCTTTGCCCGCAACTCAAACTTGAATCGCGCGATTCAAGCTGAGGGATACAATCAAAGTACAAAGAACAAATTACAAAGAACAAACTATGAGCGATTTTCTCGACGCATTGAAGGATCGGATCGTCGTCTTTGACGGTGCGATGGGCACGAACATACAGTTGCAGAACCTGACGGCTGACGATTTCGGCGGCGCGCAGCTCGAAGGCTGCAACGAGTACCTGCTGATCTCCAAACCGGCGGCCATCGAACGGGTTCATTCCGCGTTCTTCGATGTCGGCTGCGACGTGGTGGAGACCAACTCTTTCGGCTCGACCTCGATTGTGCTCGCCGAGTACGACCTCGCGCACATGGCTTACGAGCTGAACTTCAAGGCGGCGGAGCTGGCGCGCAAAATTGCGGCGGACTATTCGACCAAATCGAAGCCGCGCTGGGTCGCCGGTTCGATGGGGCCGGGGACCAAGCTGCCGACCTTAGGCCACATCGCCTACAGGGACCTGAAGGCCGCTTATGCGGAGCAGGTGCGCGGACTCTTCGACGGCGGCGTGGATCTCTTTATCGTCGAAACCTGCCAGGACCTGCTTCAGACGAAGGCCGCGCTCGCAGCCATCTTCGAGCATTTCGAGCAGGCGAAAGAGCGCCGTCCGGTCATCGCACAGGTAACCATCGAGATCTTCGGCACGATGCTCAACGGCACGGAGATCAGCGCCGCGCTGACCGCGCTCGAACCTTATCCGATCGACGTCATCGGGATGAACTGCGGCACCGGGCCTAAGCACATGACCGAGAGCATTCGCTACCTGTGCGAGAACGCGCCGCTCCCCGTCTCCGTGCTGCCCAACGCCGGGCTGCCCGAAGTCAAAGACGGCGCGCAGCATTACGACGAGACGCCGGAATCTTTCACAGCGCAGATCACGCACTTCGCCAAAGATTTCGGCGTCAACATCGTCGGCGGCTGCTGCGGCACGACGCCCGCGCACCTCAAACAGGTTGTTGAGGCGATGCAGAGCTTGCCGCCCAAGCAGCGCAACGCAAAGCTCATCCCGGCGGCTTCGTCCATCTACATCCAGCAGCCGTACGTGCAGGACACCTCGTTCCTCATCGTCGGTGAACGCGTCAACGCCTCCGGCTCAAAGAAGATGCGCGACCTCCTGAACGCGGAGGACTGGGACGGCCTCGTCTCGCTGGCGAAAGAGCAGGAGCGCGAGGGCGCGCACGTGCTCGATGTCAACGTGGACTTCGTCGGGCGCGACGGCGAGCGCGACATGCACGAGCTGGCCTCGCGGCTCGTGACCAACGTCAAGATTCCTTTGATGCTCGATTCGACCGAGTGGCAGAAGATGGAGGCGGGGCTTGAGCACGCGGGCGGCAAGTGCATTCTGAACTCGACCAACTACGAGGACGGCGAGCCGCGCTTTGCCAAAGTCCTTGAGCTGGCGAAGCGTTACGGCGCGAGCGTCGTCATCGGCACTATTGACGAAGAGGGGATGGCGCGCGACGCCGAAGGGAAGTTCAGGATCGCCAGGCGCGCCTATGAGCAGGCGACCGAAAAATACGGCATTGCGGCGCAGGATATTTTCTTCGACCCGCTCGCGCTGCCCATCTCGACCGGCATCGAAGAAGACCGCCGCAACGCGCTCGAAACGATTGAAGGCATCCGCCGCATCAAAGGCGAGCTGCCCGGCTGCTTTACCATCCTCGGCGTCTCGAACATCTCGTTCGGGCTCAATCCGGCGTCGCGCGTCGCACTCAACTCCGTCTTCCTGCACGACGCGGTCGAAGCGGGCCTCGACGCG
>JAFBAJ010000791.1 GCA_019247865.1 Acidobacteriota bacterium | reverse complement strand
AGACCATCGCGCGCGTGACGGAAGATTTCGAGGAGCTGCATTTCAACACGAGCGTCGCGGCTTTGATGGAGCTCTCGAACGCGCTCGGCGATTTCAAGGTCACGCCGGACGATGCTTCCGCGACCGATGCTTACAGTGTGCGCGAAGCTCTCGAAGCTCTCGTCATCATGCTCGCGCCCTTTGCCCCGCACGCCGGCGAAGAGATGTGGGAAGGACTCGGACACGCGGGCGGCCTCCTGCATCAAGGTGCTGCGCGATGGCCTGTGGCGAATCGGGAACTCGCGCGCAAAGAGGAGCTGGAGATTCCCGTGCAGGTCAACGGCAAGCTTCGCGCGCGCATCAACGCGACGCCACAGACCACCTCCGAAGAGCTGCGCGCGGCGGCCCTCGCGGAGGAGAAAGTCCGCGCGTGGACGAACGGCCGCGAGGTCGTCAAGGTCGTCGTCGTCCCGCAACGCCTCGTCAACATCGTGGTTAAATAAAAAGAAGCTCACGCAAAGGCGCAAAGACGCAAAGAAAACAGTTAAGCTTTTCTTTGCGTCTTTGCGCCTTTGCGTGAAACTGTTTTCTACTACTCCCTCTGAAAAATTCTTGACTCCGCCTCGCCGGTTGATGTATTAGAGATTCCCGCCCTGCCCGGCTGAGCATGTCCCGGCGAAGACCTTTTCGGAAGGTCGTCACGGTCAACCTCCTGCTCTTCTTCTCGAACGGCACGCGGACGCAACCCCTTCTGTTGACCCGTATTTCATTCCCTTAGTCCCGCTGTTTCAATTCGCACCCCTCTGGCAATGTGTTGATGAATGAGGAGGGATTACTTCGATGCAGCACTACAGGATGAAGAGCAGGCTGATGCTGCTCTGTGCGCTGGTTTGCGCGTTGGTCTGCGTGGCGGCCCTGCGCGTGGCGTGGGCGGGCGGCGGGCTGCTCAATAACAGCTTCGGGTCGGGCGGCAAGGTGTCGATGCAGCTCACCGGGACGAACGATTACGTGCAAACGGTCGTGACGCAGCCGGACGGTCGCATCGTCGGCGTCGGCACAGCCGGCAGCAGCCCGCTCGTCGTGCGCTTTCTGAGCAACGGGCAACTGGATTCTGGCTTCGGCAGCGGGGGCATCTTTATTCCCACGCCGCTGACCATCGCGCGCGGGCTCGCCCTGCAAGCGGACGGGAAGATTCTGGTCGCGGGCAGCGCGCCGGACTCAGGCGGGCTCTACGGGCTCGCGGTCGCGCGCCTGAACAGCAACGGGAGCCTCGACACAGGCTTTGGTCATAGCGGCGTTTCGCAGCCTCAGGTCTTTAACGGTCGCGGCGACTACGCGACCTCCATCGCCATTCAGCCGGACGGCAAGATCGTCCTCGCGGGCATCGCTGGCATCGCGTATCAGGATTCGGACTTCGCCGTCGCGCGTTACAACAGCGACGGCAGCCCCGACACCTCTTTCGGCACAGGCGGGCAGGCGCATACCTCTTTCGGCGACAGTCGCGATCAGGCTTATGCCGTTGCGATTCAAGCGGACGGGAAAATTCTGGTCTCAGGCGACGGGACTGTGAGCAACTATGAAGTGGACTTTGCGCTCGCGCGCTACAACGCGAACGGCACGCCGGACACGGCCTTTGACGGCGACGGCAAGCTGACGACGCGCTTCTTCTTTCAGAACTTTGCCAGAGCCTACGCGCTCAAGATTCAGCCGGACGGGAAGATTCTGGCGGCGGGTTCGGCCGGTGTCATCGGCGATTACAGGTTCGGCCTCGCGCGCTACAACGCGGACGGGAGCGCCGACCAGAGCTTCGGCACGAGCGGTGTGCAGACGCTGACCTTTCCGGGTTATGCGCGCGCGGACGGGAACGCGGTCGCGCTGCAAGCGGACGGCAGGATCATCGTCGGCGGAGATGCCTTCAGCTATAGCGAAGATTACAACTTCGCGCTCGCGCGTTTTACCTCGAACGGCCAACTCGACACGAGCTTCGGCAATGCCGGACGGGTGACGACCAATTTCGGCGCGGAGGATGTGGCTTACGCCATGTCGCTGCAATCGAACGGAACGATTCTGCTCGCGGGACAGACGGGACAGTATCCGGATTACGCCATCGCGTTGGCCTCTTATACGAACGACGCGGCGGTCAGGCGCAGCGTGGTCGCGGACTACGACGGCGACGGCACGTCAGACCTCTCCGTCTTTCGCCCGGACGGCGGGATGTGGTTCCTGTCGCAGAGCACCGGCGGCTTCCGCGCGCAGGCGTGGGGCGCGAGCGGAGACGTGCTCGTCCCTGCGGACTACGACGGCGACGGGAAGACGGATGTCGCGGTCTTTCGTCAGGGCAACTGGTACATCCTCAAGAGCACTGACGGCACACTGCGCGCGCAGTCCTTCGGGCAGAGCGGCGACGTGGCAGTGCCGGGCGATTA
>JAFBAJ010000733.1 GCA_019247865.1 Acidobacteriota bacterium | reverse complement strand
CCGAACGTGCGCGGCTCGACCGGCTACGGCAAGACCTTCACGCATCTCGACGACGTGCGCAAGCGTGAAGATTCGGTCAAAGACCTGGCGGCCTCTGTGGACTGGCTCAAGGCGAATGGAGCCGACCCGAAACGCATCGCCGTGATGGGCGGCTCTTACGGCGGCTACATGACGCTCGCGGCGATCACGCTCTATCCGGACTTGTGGGCGGCGGCCGTCGACACGGTCGGCATCGCCAACTACGAAAGCTTTCTCAAAAACACTTCGGGCTATCGCCGCAAGCTGCGCGAGGTCGAGTACGGCTCGCTGGAGCGCGACCTTGATTTCCTGAAATCCATCTCGCCGCTCTACAAGGTCGACCGCATCAAGGCTCCGCTGATGGTCATTCAGGGCAAGAACGACCCGCGCGTCCCCTACACGGAGGCGGAGCAGATCGTGACCGCGCTCAAAGGGCGCAACGCCACTGTCGAATACAAGCTCTTCGACGACGAAGGTCACGGCGTCGCCAAGCTCTCCAACCGCCTCATCGTCTACCCGCTGATGGCGGACTTTCTGGACAAGTACATGAAATAGTCTCAAGTCCCAGGTCTCAAGTCCCAAGTCAAAAGCAACTTGTCTTTGACTTGGGACTTGAGACTTGGGACTTCGGACATTGGACTTCGTATGCCTTTGGCTGTCGTCAATTGCTCGCAGCTCGTCACGCTCGCGGGCCCCGCGCGTCCGCGTGTGGGCGCGGAGATGCGCGAGCTTTCGATCATCGCGGACGGCGCGATGCTGGTCAGCGATGGAACGGTTGAGCGCGTCGGCGCGCGTCGTGAGATCGAAGCTCTGATGAGCGGCGATTGCGAGGTGGTTGATGCGGGAGGACGGGTCGTGCTGCCGGGCTTTGTTGACGCGCACGCGCATCCTGTCTTCGCCGGAACGCGTGTGGACGAATATGAGCTGCGCGCGCTCGGCGCGACCTATCAGGAGATCGCCGCGAGCGGCGGCGGCATCCGCTCGACCGTCAGGCGCACGCGCGCGGCGACCGAAGACGAACTGGTCGCGTCATGCAGGCGGTACAGCGAGTGGTTTCTGCGCACGGGCACGACGACCGTTGAAGCCAAGTCCGGTTACGGCCTCTCGCTCGAAGACGAGCTGAAAATTTTGAGGGCCATCAGGCGGCTCGACAGCGAGACGCAGCTCAATTACGTGCCGTCCTTCCTGGGAGCGCATGACGTGCCCGAAGAGTATCGCGCGCGGCGCGAGGCTTACGTCGCGCTCCTGATCGAAGAGATGCTGCCGCGCGTCGCAGAGGAGAAGCTGGCGGAATACTGCGATGTCTTCTGCGAGGAGAAGGTCTTCACGACGGATGAATCGTGGCGCATCCTGTCGGAGGCGCGCTGTCACGGATTAGGATTGCGCGTGCACGCAGACCAGCTCTCGCTCTCAGGCGGCGCGCAGCTCGCGGCGGAGCTGCACGCGCAGACCGCAGACCATCTGGAGCACACGGACGCGGCGGGCATCAATGCTTTGAAGGAAGCAGGCGTGCAGCCGGTGCTGTTGCCGGGCTCGGTCTACGCGCTCGGCCACACGCGCTATCCGGCTGCGCGAGAGATGATCGAAGCCGGGCTCGCGGTCGTGCTGGCGACGGACTTCAATCCCGGCTCGTCGCCGACGCCATCGATGCCCATCGTCCTCTCGCTGGCTTCGACGCACCTCAGGATGACGCCCGCCGAAGCCCTCACGGCGGCGACCGTCAACGCCGCTTACAGCCTCGGCCGTGGCGACTCCATCGGCTCGCTCGAAACGGGCAAGCGGGCGGATTTCGTCATCCACGACTGCGCGGACTGGCGCGAGGTCGCCTACTTCTTCGGCCTTGAGCACGCACGCGCAACCTACGTCGCAGGGCGTCCGGTCACCTTAAAGTAAAGCCACAAGATAGAGGGCAAAAAATGTACTTGACGCACAACTTATTGTCCTTTATCATTCTTTCCAACACTGGAAAGGAGGTGATCCATAAAAGTATGAGTTCTTATCACAGTGAGGTGGCTGAGTCCTAAGGCCACTGGACTGAACCACGAATTCGTTGGATTTTCCGTCCAGTAGGCGAAAGCACGCAGGACAATCCAATCAGTATACCGAGAAGAACCGCTTGCGCGCCGCGTGAGCGGTTTTTCTTCTTTTAAGAAGCTGTGTGAAAAAGCCTCAGAGCCGCGCAATGTTAAAGCCGCAGAGCGGCGCGATATTGAAAAGCCCCGGCGCGGCGAAACGTTTATCGTCTCAACAGCCGCAGAGCGGCGGAATAATTGATAGCCGCAGCGCGGCGCAATGTTTATAGCCGCAGAGCGGCGTCATGAAGAGCCGCGGAGCGATCATGCTTAATAGCCGCAGAGCGGTCATGAATAATAGCCGCAGAGCGGCGGCATGTTTATAGCCCGCAGCCGCCACCCGATTTGAAGCTCCGGTAGGAGCGACATATTCCGCTCCTGACGGAGCTCATCTGTGGGAGACTGGAGGGGCTATAAACATACAGCTCCTACGGAGCTTCGAAAATATACAGCTCCTACGGAGCTTCAGAAACATCTTGCTCCTGTGGAGCGGCGAGAACATGTCGCTTCTGACGGAACTTCAAAACCATCTCGCTCCTGACGGAGCTTCAAAAACATCCAGCTCCTCAGGGAGCTTCGACCAGGTGCTTTTTCACATAGCTCCTAAGAGAGTTCCGTCGCGTCTCCCGTCTGGTGCTCTTCGATCTGAAAGCGCAGGAAAGCGTGGATGGCTGCGAGCGCCTGCGGGTTGGTGGTCTTGATGATGACGCGTGCGCCGCGTTCCGTCTCCTCGAACGTATACTCGATCTCCGCCTTCAGCTCTTTCATGACCGGCACGCCGGGCGGGGTCTGCGCGTGAATCAGCATCGGGGCTTTAAAATTCCCTTCGGCAAACATTCGCGCGATGTGGCCGAGATGCTTTCTGATCTGGTCGCGGCTCGCGGTGTCGCTCGCTTCGTTGGCTTCGACCTGAATCACGCCGCCCGTGTTCGTCAGGCGAAAGTGATGCGTCGTCTTCTGTTGGTCAAAGCCCATCACGTGATCGCCGCGCTGGTGCATGCCCGCCATGTCCTGCGCGCACGCGGCATACGCCGCGCAGAGGATGAATAAGGTCGTCAGGCAGTATCTCTGGAATCTCATTTTCGGCTCCTTCTCTTTTTCAGTTTTTCAAAGTGATGCAAAGGAAGGAGAGGCTTGCCGGGGCGCTCTGTGGTCAAGTTTTCGAGCAGCCGTGCGCGTCCGCCGGGTGCGACTTCTGACAGGCGCGCGTCCCAATCGCGCAACGTGCCGGACAGCTCATCGCGCAGCAGCTTGAGGTCGCGCAAGCGCGCCTGCACGTCCGACAGTTTCGCGGCGGCCAGCTCGCGCACGTCCTGACAGGGCGCGCCGCCAGCGTCACGCACGCTGAGGAATCTCGCCAGCTCGTCCAGCGTGAATCCCACAGACAGCGCGCGCCGTATCAGCTCGACCCGCTCCAGAGCCTCCATCGGATATTCACGATAGCCGTTGGCGGCACGACGCGGACGTGCGAGCACGCCCTTGCGTTCGTAATGGCGCAGAGTGTCCGGGCTCACGCCCGCACGCCGCGCCAATTCGCCGGAGCTGAAACAGCCTCTCTGTGACCTGCGATTCGTCACGGCAGCATCGTAAAGGATGGAATTAGTTACAGGGTCAAGCGAAATTTTTTAGCAGAATCAGAAGAGGAGTGTGGG
>JAFBAJ010000639.1 GCA_019247865.1 Acidobacteriota bacterium | reverse complement strand
TCGGGTTCGAGGTTCTGATGGCAGTGAGCAGGGAGCAATAAGCCACCGGGTCGACATCACCGAAGTTGTTGATCTTCCTCAAGCCCTTGGTATAGCTGCCGATATAATTCTGATTTCTGTAGAGAGTTTCGTCGCCATTGCACGGGTGCGGCGGAATGCCCGCCGTCCGTTCGAGGATGGCCGCCTTGACGCGGCGTGCGAGCGCTGTGTTCGCGCGTTGCACGGGCGTCTGAAGCTCTATGTCGCAGCCGGTCGTGCAACTGGTGGTCATGTACTCATCCTCCGGCGGCAACGGCTGGATCAGCTCGGGTTGAGCGTCCTGCCCCCTGCCGAGTCTGGGCAGGCCGAGCACGCTGGCGGCCAGGGCTGCGGCCGTAACCTTGCCGAGGAACGAGCGACGGCTGCGAGAAATATCGTCGCTCTCTTCGTTCGGAGCAGAGGCCGCGCCCTCGCGCTCTACCTCGTTGCTGGAAATGGCAGACGGTTTCTTATTCGGGTTGGATTGAAGGTGGGTATTCTTTTTCTTCATGCCGGGGCATCTCCTTTGCTGATGGGTGGTTATTGATAAGCCACACTCAACGCACTATAATGCCCCGCTTGTGAGAGGCATTGTTGTGCGCGCATCCGTGCGGCAGTGATTGTCTCGTCACCGGAGCTCCTGTCGCTGCTATGGGAATGGCCCGGCAGGAGTTCTCTCTTTTAGTTCCTCTCCTTTCGTAACTCAGACAGGTTCAGAGCAGGAATTAATCTGATGTCATGGCACACCTCTCCCGCTCAGGCGGCGGGCGTGTGCTGTCGTCTGACGATAAACCTGAGAGCAAATGGCAGTCGGGCTGTTCCGGGGTTGTTACGGCGCGGGCGGGTGAGCAGGCGATTGAGAATCACAGGTCTCTCAGGACGGCGAGTCGTGGAGAGATACTGTGTGACTGATCCTGCCCGTGATCGCTGGCGAGACTGCTGGGGCATTTGCTTGATCCCTTCTGCTGTAGAGCAGAAACCTAATTGATCTCAAGAAGAAAAGTGCGCAAAGCAAAAAACGTTCTCGATGGGGGATTGAAATTCTGTGCGCGATGTGGCGAGCGCGGCTGCTCGTATCAAGTCTGGGCGTCAACTAGTGGCCGGGAGAATGGAGGCTCAAATTACCACTAATTATTATTATTGAGGGCCGCGATTATAATCCACCCGGTGAAGGTGTCAAGTTAAATTTTTTCATTGATGCGGAAAGACATAGGCCGGCATGCATGAATCCGGACTAGCAGCTCATCAAATGTGCATCGCCGCCTGCTCTGTTGGCTCTGGCTCAGGCGCGGGCCGGGGCTGTCGGCGCAGGCGCGGCCAGCCGTAGATGACGAGTGCGGCCGGGATGAGCAGCGCGAGGTTTCTGAGCGCGGTCGAGACGCCGAGCTGGCTGCCGATGATGCCGCCGAAGCAGCCGCACTCCAGGCCCTCCGCGTTATGCAGGCCGAAACGGTAATAGAGCGCGTAGCCCGCAAAGCCCGTCAACAGAGCCGCCGCCCACACTCCGCCGAGGCGCACCATGCGCGGCCACAACAACAGCACGACGGCGAACAGCTCCGCCGCGATGACCGCGATGGCGACCGGCACGGCCCAGCTCTCTCTGACCAGCCCGCGCATGTTGACGAAGAAGCTCTGCTGCGGGTGGTTGATGAAGTAGAGCTTCGCCGAGACCGCGAAGAGGAAGAGCGCCGCGAGTCCGAAGCGGCTAATCTGGACGAGCCATTTAAGCAGCATCACGTTCTTCTCAGACGGCCGCCGCGACCACTTTTTCGGCGGCGTCCTGCATGCCGTTGGCGACGGTAAAGCCGAGGCCCGACTCGCGTATCACGCGCTGGCCCTCTTCGACGTTCGTGCCTTCGAGGCGGACGACGACCGGGACCTTGACTCCCAGGTTCTGCGCCGCGCCGACCACGCCGCGCGCGACCATGTCACAACGCACGATGCCGCCGAAGATGTTAATCAAGACCGCACGCACGTTTTCGTCCGCCAGCAAGATTCTGAAAGCGGCTTCGACGCGTTCCTGCGAAGCTCCGCCGCCGACATCCAGAAAGTTGGCGGGCTCGCCGCCGGCGAGCTTGATGATATCCATGGTGGCCATCGCCAACCCGGCCCCGTTGACCATGCAGGCGATATTGCCGTCGAGCTTGATGTAATTAAGATCGAACTTCGA
>JAFBAJ010000779.1 GCA_019247865.1 Acidobacteriota bacterium | reverse complement strand
GTGGCTCGCGTACTCGCGCACGCTGACGGCGACCTGCGGGTTCTCGTAGATCTTGATCTGCGGCGCGAGACGCGCTTTGATCTCGTCGGTCGTGAGGCCCTCGACCTTGAGGGCTTCGCCCGCCAGAGGATATTCGAGCATCCCTCCGGCCAGGACTGTGTAGAGCGTCGATTCGCGCGTCGGAGAGTTCAGGAGCTGTATGTCGAGCACATCGCCGACGCCGACGCGATAGATGCTGGTCGGAACGAGCGGCGTGGACGGGACTGCCGGAGCGGGCTCGGATTTTGCCGCCTCGGGTTGGGCTGCGACCGTCGCGGCGGAACTCTTCGCGGCGTTGTCGCTCGCGGGCGTCGTCGTCGGAGTCTCGACCGGATCAGCGCTCGCAACGGGAGTGCTGCCGTTCATCTTCAAAGCCTCGTCGGAAGCGTCATTCCCAGTGGAGTTGGTCGCAGCGGTCGCCGCCTCATCCGTTTCGGCGAGCTTCGCGCCGGAGACGGTCGGATGGTTGGCCTGCTGCTCCGCTTTAGCATCGAGCGCGCCAGTCTTCGTCTCCGTGCTTCGCTTGGAGGAGACGGACGGGTTGGGCGGAAAGTTGGCGGGACGCGCGTTTGGCGTCTGGGCCGCGGAGAGAGCGGCGCTGAGAGACAATAAAGCGACGGTTGAGAGTAAAGCTTTCTTCATGTTGTGCACTCAAATTCCCTGAATCCTGAAACTGGCGCGTGAAGCTGGTGGCGGACTGTGTGCCGGGCAATGGCGCTCGTCCAGCGCCTCACGCTGACCTCCGGTCGGACAAACTTTAGAACGGTCTTCCCTTCACTTCGTTGCGCCGACCGAATTCAAAAATCAGCGAAACGCGATTGGTGTTGAAAGTAAAGACCGGAATGGTAGAGTCGCGCCGCCCGAAGTCGTAACGCAGGCGCGCGCGCAGGAGTTCGCTCCACTCGTAGGTCGCGTCGAAGCCGAAGCCGTACAGATGCTCGTCGCGGCGCTCGCCCGCGAAGCTTCCGACGAAGACTCCGCCACTCGCAGTCGAATTGCCAAGGATCGCAACGGGGAAGCCTAAACGTTGATAGTTAAGGCTTAAACCCAGCTTGAGGGTATCTCCCAGCGCGTGTTCCAGGCGCGCCGCCCCGCCCGTCGAGATGAGCCGGGCGTTCCCTCCTTCTAAATTAAACGCCGAAAGCTGCGTTTTTCGCAGAGCCGCCAGCTCAAATTTAGTTTTTTCCGTCACATCGCCGCTAAATCGCACGTCAAAGACGAGGCCGCTGAAGTTGTTTGCGCTCGGCGCGTGCCGGAAGAGGTCGCGCTCGTAGCCGACGCGGAAGGCCAGGCCGCTGCCTTCGGTCACCTGATGGCGCGCGCCGAACTCCAGAGCGTAACGCTGGCGGTCGTTCAGACCATCGAACTGCGAGCGCAAGGGTGAGCTCGCGTTGGCGTTGGCGAAGGAGAAGGTCAGGCTCGCGGTCGTCGCTTCCGAGAGGTCCCTTTCGTACGAGACGGACGAAGAGAGATCGCCGTAGTTGAGAAAGAGCGGAGCCGTGGCGATGTGGTCTTCGCTCCAGCGCACCAGATTATACCCCAGGTCGAAGGCGATGCGCCCGCGCTGGCTCGTCAACAGCTCAAGCCGCAGCGCGCCGTCGTTGCGCCAGAAGGTATCGCCGACGATGTAGACTTCGCCCGCCGCATCGTACTCGCGCGGGTCTAAGGGCGAGCGTATGAAATGGTCACGCAGCGCGAGCCTGACGGACGAGCCGAGATTGAAACGCGTGTCGAAGTCGACAACATGTCCGTTCGCCCATTCGCCGTTGGTCAAGCGCCGTAGACGCGCTTCGTACGCGAGCCGCATCCCGCTCTTGTCGCCCGGAATCTCGTATTCGAGGCGGGGCGCAAAAGTGAAGAGCCCGATGTTACGTCCCGTCGAAGAGCGATAGAAGAAGTTATCGTCAAAGCCTCCGCCGAGACGAAAGAGCGGACGCAGGAAGCCCGCGCCCAGAGTCCTCCCGCCCGCCTGATCCGTCACCGCGACGGTCGTTCCCGGCAACCAGGCCCCGACGCTCGCGCCCGGCGCTTCGAGAAACATCGGGAAGAAGCTGAGCGATTCGGCCTGCGCGGGCGGAGCCGCGTTGTCGTACAACGGAGCGAAGAACCTCGGCGCGATGGCTGGCGGCCTGAGCTGCGCGACACTTTGAAAGACAGGAGCGGATGCAGCGTTGACTGCGGCGACCGGCGCGTTGACGTTTGAAAGAGCTGCTGTCCGGACTTCTGTTTGAACGCCGGCGACAGTCTCCGTACGCTCGCTTGTTGCCATCCCGCGTTGCGGCATCGCGTCGGTCACGGTCGCACTCGTGACGGAGACGCTCCGCGCGGCTGCGACCTCGCGCGGTGCAGGAGCCTCGCTTCTACGCGCCACTTCGCTTCCGGCCGGAGCGTCGGTCTTGCGGCGCAGCCCTGCAAAGTCGCTGGCGATGCCGATGACCAGGCGATTGAAATTTTTCCGTTGCGCGAGGGTCGCGCCTTCGCTGAGCGAGATCATGATGTCCACGAAGGGCTCGCCCTTGCTCTCGCCCGCGCCGGTGCGGACGCCGCGCGCCAAACTCTCGTCCACGGCGTAGCTCCCGCGCAGCAGCGAGCGCGCGCCGCGTATGCGCACGACGGCTTCGCTGCCGCGCGTGTGCTGCTCGATGGTCGTCTGCGCGAGCGAGCCGTCCGCGACGACCTCTATCCGCACCAGGCCAGCCTCGCTCGTCACGCTCAGGCGCACGAGTTCGACCACGGGCGCGGCGGCGTCGCCTTCAGCACGCGCACGCACAGCCAGCCACACACTTCCGCACACGACCAGCGCGCAGACCAGCGCGCCCAGCCACCGTCTGGCCGTCGCCCGGCGTCCGCGCATCTTCCGTTTACCGCTCACCGGATCGAAACGATTTCGCATACGCTCTCACAGGTTGTCTGGTGGAATGTTTGATCGCCGTCGGCTGCGCTCCCCCAAAGAGTTCAGCCGAGCCCGCAACCCAGTCGTCTTCAAGGGTCAAGTAAATTCTACTTTTTATGCTTATAAGCTGGCAAGGTTTCCGGCGTAAAAAGGCGCGGCCAGCGTGCGGAAAATTCATTTCGCACCAGCTCTTCGACATCATCCGCGGTGTCGCTGTCCAGACATCGCAGGGCGATCTCGCGCGCGTCACTGTAACGAATCTCGGCGACGGCCCGGCGGACGCGCGGAATCGAAGAAGAGGTCATGCTCAATTCCGTCGCGCCGAGTCCGATGAGCATCACCGCGTAAGCGGGAGTCCCGGCCATCTCGCCGCAGACGACCGCCGGAATCTGTGCTGCTTCAGCCGCTTCGAGCGTGCGCCGGATGCTTTGCAGGACGGAAGGATGGAGCGAGCGAAACCAGTCGGCCACGTCATCGTTGCCGCGATCCACCGCGAGCGTATATTGCACCAGGTCGTTCGTGCCGAGACTGAAGAAATCGACCTCGCGCGCGATCCTGTCCGCGAGCAGGACGGCCGAAGGGACTTCGATCATCGCTCCGATCCTGACGGAGCCAGTCTTGATGCCCTCTTTTTCAAGGCGTGCGCGCTCCTCTTCAATAATCCGTTTGGCGCGGCGCACGTCACGCAGGTCGGAGATCATCGGCAGCACTACGTCGAGCCGCCCGTGCGCCGCGGCGCGATGAATCGCACGCGCCTGCGTGCGCAGCACGTCCTCATTTTTCAGGCTGAAGCGAATCGCGCGCAGCCCGAGCGCTGGGTTCTGCTCCGCATCATTCGCGCCGCCCCCGATCTTGTCTCCGCCGAGGTCAAAGAGTCGCACGGTCGCACCGTCGCCGCGCGTCAGCTCTGCGAGACGTTGATAAGCACGACACTGCTCGTCTTCGCTGGGAATCGTGCCGCGCGAGGAGAGCAGGAATTCCGAGCGGTAAAGCCCGATGCCGCGCGCCCCGAATTTTTTGACGCCCTCGTATTCCGCCGGCAGCTCGACGTTGGCGCGCAGGCAGATCTCTTTATCGTCCGCCGTGAAGAGAGGCGCGCGCTCCTGCTCTGCGGCGGCGGCGCGTGCACGCGAAGCGCGCGCGGCCGTGGCCTTATACTTCTCGACGGTCGCCGCCGTCGGATGCAGAATCACTTGCCCCTGCGTCGCATCCACGATGATTAAATCGCCCGTCCGCGCGTGGCGATGAAGCTCGCGCAAACCGACGACCGCCGGGATGCCGAGTCCGCGCGCGATGATCGCCGTGTGCGAAGTCCAGCCGCCCGCGTCGGTCGCGATGGCGCGGGCGCGCTCGAAATCAAGCTCGGCCATCGCCGAAGGGAGAAGGTTTTCCGCGACGATGACCGCGTCCTCGCTCAGGAGATGTGCGTGCGAACGCTCGCCGCCGCTGAGCGCGACGAGCAGGCGCTGCATCACGTCCTCTATATCGGAACCGCGCTCGCGCAGGTACTCGTCCTTGATCTTCGAATACACGGCGAGCAGGCTGTCGGCCACGACCTTGACGGCCCATTCAGCGTTGGCGCGTTCCTGCCGGATAAAATTCTCGATCTCGTCGAGCAGCTTGCGGTCTTCGAGCATCAGCAGATGCGCGTCGAAGATATAAGCCTGATCCGCGCCCAGCTCCTTTTCGGCGCGCGCCTTGATCGCCAGGAGCTGACGGCGCGAGAGACGCACCGCCGCACGGAGCCGGCGCGTCTCGCGCTCGACCTCGTCTTCGCCGAGCGTCGCGCGATAGACCTGCCGCGCACCGTTCTGCACACGCAGCACGCGCCCGATGACGATGCCGTCCGACACGCCGAGGCCGCGCCAGGCAACCGCACCTCTTTTCGTACGCCTGCTCACTGTTCTCTCTCTCCGAAACCGTCGGCGATGAGCCGGCTGATGGCTTCCAGCGCCACGCTCTCGTCTGCGCCGTCCGCCGTCAATCTCAGCTCGGTTCCGCGCGAGGCGGCCAGCATCAGGACGCTGAGAATGGATTTGGCGTCGGCGGCGGCGCTGCCGTCCAGACGCTCGATCCGCAAGAGGCTCTGAAAGCGACTGGCCGTGCGCACCAGGAGGGCCGCCGCACGCGCATGTAGTCCGAGACGATTGGTGATGACGACCGTGCGTTCGACCATTCAGCTTTTCTTCTGCGGCGCGAGCAGGTCGCCAGCCAGATAAATCCCTTCCTGTCCCTGATTGCGCACGCGGCGCGCGACTTCTGCGAGCGATTCCGCGCCCGCCTGGCTCGCCAGCTTGATGACCATCGGGAGATTGACGCCGGTCACGACCTCGACCTCGCCCTCGGCCAGAAACATGGAGGCGATGTTGGTCGGAGTCCCGCCGAACATGTCCGTCAGAATCAGCACGCCGCAGCCTTCGCTGACGCGCGAGATGGCCCGCTCGACCTCGTCCTGCGCCGCCTCGACATCATCATGCCAGCCGATGGAGACAGCCGTGATGTGCGAAACATCCTTGACGATCATCTCCGCCGCCGCCAGCAACTCGCTGGCAACATGGCCGTGCGTCACGATCACGCCCGCCACACGCCCGGACTTGGCCGCAGCCGTCTCTTTCATCTCTCTGCCGTCAGATTTTTCAGCCATGCTGTAGATGCTATCAAGCTTACGGGACGGGGACAACAGCACACATCGACCGGAGCTCAATTCTTGCCCTGTCGTGTGCGGCGTTTGGCCTTGCGCACGTCGCGGTGGATGGCCTGCGCCTCGAAGCCTGCGCGGCGGAGGCGGCGGGCGAGCGAGTTGGCGATCATGACGGAGCGGTGGCGGCCGCCCGTGCAGCCGATGCCGACCGTGACGTAGGATTTGCCCTCGCGTTTGTAGAGCGGCAGGAGATATTCGAGCAGCTCTGTGAAGCGGCGCAGGGTCTCGGCCACTTCCGGCTCGCTCTTTAAGTACTGGACGACGCGGCGGTCGTGGCCGGAGAGGTCGCGCAGTTCAGGCACGAAGTAAGGGTTCGGCAGATGGCGCACGTCAAAGAGCAGTTCCATGTCGCGTGGGCTGCCGTACTTGTGGCCGAAGCTGAGCACCTGCACGGACATCGGCGTGCCTTCCGGGTTCGGGCTGAAGCGTCTGACCAGCAGGCGGCGCAG
The DNA here is from genome assembly GCA_019247865.1 of Acidobacteriota bacterium. GTDB lineage: Bacteria > Acidobacteriota > Blastocatellia > Pyrinomonadales > Pyrinomonadaceae > JACMLC01. The sequence continues at coordinate 4,686 of JAFBAJ010000779.1, read as the reverse complement.
CGTGTGCACGGTGTGCTCGGAGGTGTCTATGATGAGGTCTGCCAGCGAGCGTATCTTGGACATCGCCGTGCGCTCTGTGCGAATCGCGTCGAGCAGACCGTCTCCCGTGTCGGCCGGATGCGGCCGTCGCGTCTCGTTAAAGCGACGCTGCAAAGATTCATCATCCGCTTCGAGAAAGAGAACGAAGACGCGCAAGCCCTGCTTTTTGAGGGCGCGCAGCTTGGTTTCAAATTCGGAGAGGAACTTGCCCTCGCGGATATTGATGACGAGCGCGGCGTGCTCGATCGGCGCGCTCTCGCCGTCGCCCGGCTGCACCAGCCGCGCGAAGGTCGGCAGCATCGTAAGCGGCAGATTGTCCACGCAGAAATAGCCGAGGTCTTCAAAAGCATTTGTCGCCGAAGACATCCCCGAACCGCTGAGGCCCGTCAGGACGACGATGTCCGGCGCTCCCTCTTCCTCCACACCCGCACGTTGCTTCTTGGTCATATTTGATGAAAACCTAAGACTGCCACAGAGACACAGAGACACAGAGCAAAGCGACAATAGAAAACGGTTTCATTTAATCTCTGTGCCTCTGTGTCTCTGTGGCTAATCACTTTCGCTGAACCTATTCGTTATCCTTAATCAGCTCTGCGTGGCGCTGGACGAACGACTGCGCCGCGTCGTAGCCGCGCAGGCGGAGCAACTGGACGCGCACGGCCGTTTCGACGAGGGTCGCAAGGTTTCTTCCGGGGCTGACCGGAATCAGGACCTGCGGCACGCTGACGCCGAGGATTTCGATCACGCGCATGTCTATCCCCAGACGGTCAACGTCGCTCGCGGCCTCCCATCTCTCCAGCCGAATCGAAAGGTCTATCCGCCGCGCTCCGCTGATGGACGAGACGCCGAAGAGGTCGCGGATGTTGATGATGCCGAGCCCGCGAATCTCCAGATGTTCGCGCAGGAGGTCGGGCGCGCTTCCGGCCAGGCGATCCGCGCTGATGCGCCGGACTTCGATCACGTCGTCGGAGACGAGGCGGTGTCCGCGCGTGATGAGGTCGAGCGCGCATTCGGACTTACCAATGCCGGACGAGCCTTCGAGCAGGACGCCGAGCCCGTAGAGGTCAAGCAGCACGCCGTGCAGGACGACGCGCGGCGCGAGCATCTCCTGCAAACAGTCCGTGACGAGATTGATCGCGGTCGAGCTGACGAGCGGCGTGCGCAGGAGCGGCAGTTGCGCCTGCTCCGCCGCTTCGATGAATTCGGGCGGCGGCTCCAAGCCTTTGGTCACGAGGGCGCAGGCGATCTGCTCCAGCGAGAGCAGGCCGATGACCTCGCGCCGCCGCTCGGCCTCCAGTTGTTCGAGATACCAGATCTCGCTCTGCCCGATGATCTGCAAGCGTCCGGGGTGTATGTAATGCGTAAAGCCCGCGAGCGCGAGCCCGAGCTTCTGGATGCGCGGCGCGGTGAAGCGATGCGAGTCGAGACCTTCACGTCCGGCCAGAACTTCCAGCTCAAGCTCCCGTGGAGCCTGCGCGATAAATTCGTTGACGGTGATGGAAAGCTCGTTCGAGTCCTCGCGGCTGCGCATGCCGGAATGGTAAATGGTAGGCGGGAAATAGTAAATCTTAAATCTGTGTGGAATAGCCGCAGAGCGGCGGAATGTTTATAGCCTCAACCCATCATTCCAGATTGAGCTCCGATAGGAGCGACATATTCCGCTCCTGACGGAGCTCATCCGAGGAAAACTCAATGGGCTATAAATATCTCGCTCCTACGGAGCTTCGACTGGTTGATGACCTTGCTAACTCTTCTTCGGCTGCGGCGGGCGGCTCAGCAGAAAGAGCTCGATCGTGACCTCGTTGCCGAGGAAATTCTCAGCGCCCTTGCGCTGGTAGTTGATGCCGTAGTCCATCCGGTTGATTTTGAGCATGGAAGAGAAACCATAGCTCGTCTGCTTCGTCGCCGGATCCACGAGCTTGCCGGTGATAGTGATCGGCAGCATGATCTCCTTCGAGACGCCGTGCATGGTGAAGGTGCCGTAGGCCACGAGCCCCTTGCCTTTCTTCTCGACGCGACTGCTCTGAAAGGTGATCTCAGGATATTTTTCGGCGTCGAAGAAATCGGCCGTCTTGAGGTGGTTGTCGCGCGCCGCGATGCCCGTGTCGATGCTAGCGGTTTTGATGACGGCGTTGACGGAAGATTTGGTCACGTCCTTCTCGTCGTAATTGATGGTCGCGTTGAAGTCCGCGAACTTGCCCCGGACCTGCGACAGCCCGCCGAGGATCGGGATCGAAAAGCCGACGGTCGAATGCGCCGTGTCAACGGCCAGCTCCTCTGCGCGCCCGACGGGAATAAACGTCAACAGACTCACAAAGAAAAGTGCGGCGAATAATTTTTTCATCAGGTATCTCCAAAGCGTTGCGATGAGTGATGTGGGAACAGCTTCCCTCTCATCACTCATCGCGCAGTACTCTTGTTAGGGTTCGATCAGACCGAAGTTGCCGTCCTTCCGTTTGTAGATGACGCCGAGGCGTTCTGTGTCGGCGTCGCGGAAGACGAGGAATTGATTGGGCTCGCCGTCGAGACGCATCGCGGCCTCTTCGGCCGTCATCGGTTTCACGGCGTAGCGGCGAGCGGCGATGATGCGCGGCGCGCGCGGCGCGGCCTCGACCTCCTGACCGTCCGGTTGCGGGGCGACGGCAGAGGTGCGTTGCGCGCCCTGCTTGCGATCAATAATTTTCTTCTTGAGCTTGAGCGCCTGCTTCTCGATCTTGGCGATGGCGCGCGTCAGAGCCTGATACATATCGGCGTTGGTGTCGGTCGCCGTCAGCGTGTGGTCGCGCCAGTGCACTAAGATTTCGCCGATCTGGCGGTTCTTCTCGACTTCCAGGATGACGTGCGCGCGCGCCGTCGTGTCTGTGAAAATGTGTTCGAGCTTCTGAAAGTGCTCTTCGACATGCGCGCGGATGGCGGGCGTCACATCCATGTGTCGCCCCGTGTACTCAAATTTCATCGGCAAACCTCCTTAATAAATGACAAGTGACAAGTGACGAATGATGCAGGAGAACAAGTTCAGAACTTGCCACTTGTCACTTGTCACTTGTCACTGTTCTTCAAACCACTGCTTTGCGCTCACGCGAACCGGGAATGCTCATCTGGTCGCGGTACTTGGCGACCGTGCGGCGCGAGAGCTTGATGCCGTCTTTGGCTAGAATCTTGACGACCTGATCGTCCGTGATCGGGTTGTGCGAATCCTCTTCTTCGATCAGCTTCTTGATTTTGAGCTTGATGATGCGGGTCGAGACCTCTTCGCCCTCTTCGTTCATCATGCCCTCGGTAAAGAAGCGGCGCAGCTCGATGACGCCCTGCGGCGTGTGCGCGTACTTGCGATTGACGACGCGCGAGATGGTCGAGAGATGCATTCCGATGTCCTCGGCGATGTCTTTGAGCATCATCGGCTTGATGTACTGAACGCCCTTGTCCAGAAACTCGCGCTGGCGCTGGACGATGCACTCGACGACCTTGTAGATCGTCTGCCGCCGGTGCTCGATGTTGCGCAGAAGGTCGACGGCCGAGCGCATCTTGTCCTTGATGAAATCGCGCGTCTCTTTTGAAGTGTCCTGCTGGCCGAGCATCTGCTGGTAGCTGTGACTGATGCGCAGGCGCGGGCTGCCGTCGTCCGCGAAATAGATGATGTAATCGTCGTCGTTCTCATCCAGCTTTTCGATATAGATCTCCGGCGCGATGAGGATCGGCTCTTCGGAAGAGTAACGGCGGCCCGGATACGGATCGAGCGTGCGAATTATCTCCAGCTCTTTGAGGAGCGTCTCGACATCGACGCCAATCTGTTTCGAGAGATGCGGCAGCTTGTGCTGCTGCAAGTCGGGCAGGTGTTCGTTGATGAGCCTGGCGGCCAGGCGGTCAGTCTCGCCGCGCTGTTCGAGCTGCATGAGCAGGCATTCGCGCACGTCGCGCGCGCCGCAGCCGACAGGCTCCAGGCGCATCACGGTCTGCCGCGCGCCCTCAACTATATCTTCCGGCCACGGCCCCATCGCCGCGATCTCTTCGTTGGTCGCGTTGAGCCGCCCGTCCGCGTCCAGATTTCCGATCACGCATTCGGCGGCCTCGCGCTGCTGCCCCTCGACCGGATTCATGTGGAGCTGCCATTCCAGATGCTCAGTCAGCGATTCGGGGCGCGTCAGGAACTGCTCGAAGGTCGGAGCGTCCTCTTTGTACTCGAACTCCTGCGTCTTGTAGCCGGGGTCGAGATAGTCCTGAAACTCGCGCCCGAAATCGATCTCTTCAAAAGCGTCGCGCGCGGCCTCGTCAGAGCCCAGCTCTTCGCCAGCCTCAGGCGTGCCGGACATCTCGCCCGACATGGCATAGTCGGCGTCGCTCTCGGCATAAGCAGTGGCCTCTCCACCCTCGCCGGAGCCGTTGGTGCTCGCGCCCGCTTCGTCGAAATTCGAGTCGAAGCTGCTCGCGGTATCCGGGGTCGCCAGTTGATCCAGAATTTTTTCCGCCAGCTCGCGCGTCTCTTCCTGCGATGCAACCTCTTCGAGGATCGGATTTTCGAGGAGCTGCTGCTGTATCAGCTCGCTCAATTCGACGGTGGTCATTTGCAGCATCTCGATGCGTTGACGCAGCTGCGGCGTCAACACTAGACGCTGTGAAAGACTGGTGGTGAGCTTAACGGACATAACC
>JAFBAJ010000600.1 GCA_019247865.1 Acidobacteriota bacterium | reverse complement strand
ATTCGGCCTCAGAGCTCATCGACTACTTCCTGAAGAACCGCACGCGGCAGCTGAAGCCATAGCGCGACTCTCTGGAGAGAGGAAGCCGGAGACAGTTTGACCAGAGGGCGCGCCTGCCCGGCGTGGCAGCGTCGGAGCGCGCGCCGCTCGTCGTCTTTTCTCGCGAGAGAGAGGCGATGTGCGCGAAGGAAGAGGAGATTTAATTATGGGAATGTCAGCTGGCGGAGGAGCAGACCTTAACTCCGAGATCAACGTCACGCCGATGGTGGACATCATGCTGGTGCTCTTAATCATCTTCATGGTCGTCACACCGTTCCTGCAACAGGGCGTCACCGTCGCCATTCCGCGCGACATGAACAGCCCGGACGTCGACCCCGCGATCATCAAAGAATCTTCGGTCGTCATCTCGATTCCGAACGACGGCGAGTACTACATCGGCAAGGACAAGATGGAGAAGGCCGACCTCGGCACGAAGATCGAGAAGATGATGAAGAACAAGTCGGATGCCGAGCGCATCGTCTACGTCAAGAGCGGCGTCGGCGTCTCTTACGGCAACGTCGTCGAGGTGATCAACGTCATCCGGCAACAGGGCATTGATAAGATCGGACTGGTCGCCGACAAGAAGAAGAAGGGCGCTGCGGCTCCGGCTGCCGCCCCGGCCGGTTAAGAGGCTCTTTCCGAACTAATCATCTAACCGGCGGACGCTCTCTCTTCCGGAGAGGCCCCAGGCGCGCGTCCGCCGCCGACAATAAGAGGAGTTTTTCTTATGGCAGTAGCTCCCGCAGGCGGCGATGAAGCCGTACCGTATATCAACGTCACGCCGTTGATCGATGTGCTGCTGGTGCTCTTGATCATCTTCATGGTGGTGACGCCCCTGAAGCCGAGCCGCTTTGAAGCCAAGATTCCGTCCGAGCCCGATCCGAATCAGGACTTGAGCCAGGTCAAGCCGAATCCGCTGACGCTCGTCGTCACGATCGCCAACGACTTCAAGCTCAAGCTGAATCAGGACGAGATGGGCTCGGTCAACGACACCGGCGCGCTGAGCCAGAGGCTCGCGAGCCTCTTCGAGCAGCGCAAGCAGACGGGCGCGTACCGTCCGGGCACGCAGGAGGTCGAAAAGACCGTCTTCGTCAAAGCGCCGCGCTCAATCAAATACGGGGAAGTCGTGAAGGTCATTGATGCGATCAAGGGGGCGGGCGCAAATCCCGTCGGCCTGCAAGTAGACGATCTGGCGCAATAAAATCAGTGACAAGTAACAGGTGACAAGTGACAAGAGAGCCGCATCGTTCTAACTTGTCACTTGTCACTCGTCACTTGTCACTTAAAAATTGGAGTAAAGAACAGATGAAACTCTCTCAAGCCAAGCTGGTGCTCTTCGTCCTGTTTGTGCTTGTTTCCACCTCCGGTTGCGGCGTCATTAATCGCATCCGCGCCAAAAACGAGCTGAACGAAGCCGCGCGCGCTTATAAAGCCGGAAGGTTCGCCGAGGCGGAACAGCATTCCAAAAGGGCGCTGGAACTCGATCCAGACCAGAAGACAGCGCCTATCTTCATCGCCCGCTCAATCCACCAACAGTATCGCCCCGGCGTCGAAACGCAGCAGAATAAAGATAAAGCGATTGAGGCCATCGCCGCCTACAAAAAGATTTTGGAGAAAGACCCGGCGAACGAAGACGCCTATCGCGCCATCGCCGCGCTCTACGGCGTGACGGACGAGAACCAGCAGCGAGACTGGATCATGAAGCGCGCCAACGACACCTCGATCCCGAATGAAAAGCGCGCCGAGGCCTACACCATTTTAGCCAGCAAGGACTGGAACTGCTCCTATACGATCACCGAGCAACCGTCCAGCAAGAAGACCGAGACGAAGGACGGCCGCCCCGTCATCACCTTCAAAAAGCCGGACAACCCGAAAGACCTGGAGACGATCCGGCAGTGCGTCGCGCGCGGCATGGAAGAGGCCGAAAAGGCGATCAGCTACGACCCGAACAACGACGCCGCGTGGTCTTTCAAGACCAACCTTCTCCTCGAATCGGCCAAGCTGGCCGAGATGGAAGGCAATCAGGACAAGAAGGCCGAGTTCACCAAGCTCGCAGAGGCTGCGCAGAAGCGCACCACCGAGCTGACGCAGGAGAACCAGCGCAAGAAGGACGAAGAGGAGAAGAAGAAGGCTGCGCAGAAGCCGCAGCAGCCCTCCAGCTAAGACGGCTCCCGCTGTCCAGAGAGAGCGGCTCCCAACGAGCGCCCTCGTGCGCGCTCGCCAGGCATCTAATGATAGGTGATGTTCGACTTTCAGGCCGGACATCACCTATTGCTATAATAAGAGTCAGGGAGGACGGGTCGGAGAAAGTGAATGCGCAATCGGGCGTAATTCTGAATTCTGGCTCCTGAATTCTGACTCCTGTTTTTTTATGATTCGCATCGAAGACATCCTGGATAAGGTTCATCACAATCACCCGCAGGGCGATCTGGATCTCGTCCGGCGCGCCTATTTTTTCTCCGCGCGCGAGCACAAGGGGCAGACGCGCGCCTCCGGCGAGCCGTATCTCGTCCACCCGCTCGAAGTCGCCAACATCCTCGCAGACATGCGGCTCGACGAAATCTCCGTCTCGACCGGACTCCTGCATGACGTGGTCGAAGACACGCTCGTTGACCTGGAGACGATTCGCCAGTACTTCGGCAATGACGTGACGAGCCTCGTCGACGGGCTGACGAAGATCGCGCAGATCAGCAACGTCTCGAAAGAGGAGCAGCAGGCCGAGAACGTGCGCAAGATGGTGCTGGCGATGGTCAACGACGTGCGCGTCGTGCTCATCAAGCTGGCCGACCGCCTGCACAACATGCGCACGCTCCATTACCTCAAGCCCGAAAAGCGTGAGCGCATCGCGCAGGAGACGATGGACATCTACGCGCCGATTGCGCACCGTCTCGGCATGGGCAAAATTCGCGGCGAGCTGGAAGACCTGGCCTTCCAGCACCTCCACCCGGAAGATTATCGAGAGCTCTCCGCCCAGCTCGAAAAACGGCGGCCTGAGAACGAAGCTTTCATGGACAAGGTGACGGCCGAGATCGAAGAGAAGATGATCGAAGCCGAAGTCCCGTACGTCCGTATCGAAGGGCGCGTCAAGCGGCTCTATTCCATCTGGAAGAAACTGAAGAGACAGAAGATCAATCTCGATCAGGTCTACGATCTGGTGGCCGCGCGCGTCATCACGCCGAACGAAGTGCGCCATTGCTACGCCGCGCTCGGCGTCATACACAACAACTGGCGACCCGTGCCCGGACGCATCAAAGATTGGATCGCCACGCCGCGCGATAATCTCTACCAGTCGCTGCACACCTCCGTGATGGGCGCGAAGGGGCATCCCTTCGAGGTCCAGATTCGCACCGAAGAGATGCACCAGATCGCCGAAGAGGGCGTCGCCGCACACTGGAAGTACAAGGAGAACAAGCGCGGCGCGCATGACGACGATCAGGCTTTCCAATGGCTGCGCTCGCTGGTCGAGTCCACGCAGGAGGTCAAAGACTCGCGCGATTTTCTGGACTCCTTAAAGCTCGACCTGTATCCGAAAGATGTCTATGCTTTCACGCCGATGGGCAAGGTGATACAGCTTCCGCGCGGCGCGACTCCGGTGGACTTCGCTTACGCCATCCACTCGGAGGTCGGCAACACCTGCACCGGCGCGCGGATCAACAATCGCATGGTGCCGCTGCGGACGGAGATTCAGAACGGCGACGTGGTCGAGATTCTCACCACCTCGAACTCGCACCCGTCGCGCGACTGGCTCAACTTCATCGTCACGGCGCGCGCGCGCAATCGCGTCCGCCACTGGGTCGCCGAGCAGCAGCGCGACGAAGCCGTCGAGATCGGCCGCAAGCTGTTTGAGAAGGAGTCCGCGCGCTTTCAGCTCTCGGTCAAGAAGCTGACGAGCGACGGCGAGCTGACGCGGATCGCGAACGATTACGGACTCGGCCGGGCGGAAGACCTGATGGCCGCCATCGGCTACGGCAAGATCGTGCCGCGCAATGTCATCGCCAAGCATCTGGGGCCGGAGAAGTTCGCGGAGCTCGACGCGCAGAAGGAATCGAAGCTGCGCACAGGGATGCGCGCCATTCAGCGGCTCATTCGTCTCGGCGACGACTCCATCGTCGTCCGCGGCGTGGACGACCTGCTGGTCACGCGCGCGCGCTGCTGCAATCCTCTGCGCGGCGAAGAGATCGTCGGCTACGTCACGCTCGGCAAGGGCGTCGTCGTCCACACGCAGCGTTGCAAGAACGTGCGGCAGTTGATGGTCAACCCCGAACGCATCGTCGCGGTCGAATGGGCCAGCCGCTCCGACAAAGAGGCTTATGCCGTCAAACTGCTCGCCATCACGGAGAACCGGACGGGCATGATCGCGGGCATCACCGGAGCCATCTCGGACATGAAGACCGGCATCCGCGACGCGCGCGCCTCGGTCGC
>JAFBAJ010000442.1 GCA_019247865.1 Acidobacteriota bacterium | reverse complement strand
CACGCGGGGAGCGAACTGGCGCGACTGCTGTTTGGCGGCGCGATAGGTCAGAAACCGCTCCACCATGATCGCGATGGAATAGACGGACATGATTAAGAGAATGATCACCACGCCGAGGGCGACGCCGCCGAGGTGCTTGAGCATCTCGGTGATGGTGAACTGATTGGTGTCAGCGGCGGGACTGGCAGCGGGACTCGCGGCTGCTTCCTGCCAGAGAATCGCGAGAAAGCCCAGAGCTTTCGTGCCGAGTAAGGTTGCTAAAATGGTCACGGTAAACCCCTCCAAAGGTTTTTAATGCGCAAAATCTTCTCAAGTCGAGCGCGCGCTTTTCCGTTGAGCGCCGCCCGTCAAAAGGGCCTGCGCTACGCACGCGGAAGCGGCCGACGCGCCCGCGCTTCGACTATTGCAGCCCGAAGTTGTAGTTGATCACACCTGAAACTTTGACAGGCTGACCCGAAAGTTTGGTCGGCGAGAACTTGGCTCCGCGCGCAGCCGCCACAGCCGCTGCTCTGAGGAGCGGAGGGCCGCTGACGGCAGAGGCCGAAACCACATTCCCGTTCTCGTCGATCAAGACCTGCACGACGACCGTGCCGGAGGCACGCGCCGTCTTGGCGATGGCCGGATAGGCGGGCTTGGGCAGGCTGATCGCCTTACCGTTGAGCACGCCGCCCGAGACCGGAGCTTTCGGGACAGGCTTGGGTGTCGGCGCCGGCGGCGGCGGCTCATCCACATTGACCACCGGCCCTCCGCCGGTGCCGGTGCCGCCCGGAACACCGCCCGTGCCGTTCCCGACCGGGCCGCCCGTGAACTCTGCGTTCGAGTTGCCTGCGCCCACCACCGTCGTCACGCCCTTGCGCATCGGCGGAATGTCGCTGGCCTTCGCGGACACTTCTTTGGGCGGAACACGCGTGTCAGCCACATCCGCGACGAGCTCTTTGCGCACGTCCACGTTCTGGTCGGTCGTGACCTTCGTCGGCTTGGCCGCATCCGCGGGCTTCTCCTCGGCCGCGGGCGGCACGGGAACCGGCGCGACCAGCGTCGTCAGCTCCAGGCTCTGGCTTTCGAGCTGTGCGTCGTAGAGATAGATGCCCAGCACGAAAAGTCCCGTGAGCACGACGGCGTAAGCCACGATCGTCCCCAGGATAAACGAGCCCTTTCGCGCCAGGTCGTCCTTGTGCGAAGTGGACTCAACTAAATGATCGAACATGTTATCTGTCCTCCCTCTTCCGGTGCCAAAAGGATAAGGGTGCGAAACCTAAGACCTCAGAATAATTGCCGCTCGAACGTCGATCATGTCTGCCCGCTTAAAAATTTAAAGAATATAAAATGGGGGAAGGCTGCGGCGCGTCCGACATGCTCGAAGAGATGTCGTGATATAACCAGACGCAACGCGAGAAATGACACAAATTGCCGGCCATATCAACATAGACCACCGCGCCTCCGCTCCGTTTATTGAACCGAAAACGCGGGCGCGATTCTAAACTATTTAATTGGCCAGCAACGCGGGCAGTCTATGCCGCAATGCCTTGTAAAGTCAAGCGTAAAAGAGAATCTTTTTACAACTACGGCGCACCGGCGCGCGTGTTCGCGCAGCCTCTCAGGCTCCGGCCCGGCGTGCGCCCGCGCGTGGGCGCGGCGAAGCTGGACGCGCCGCGCTCGTGCTGCTCGATCTGGCGACCGGCGGCGTGCGCAGGTTGGCCGCTTCGACACGCTTCTGCCACCAGACCATGATCGGGCTCGCGATGGCGATGGAGGAGTAGGTGCCGAAGAGAATGCCGATCAGGAGCGCGACGGAGAAGCCGAAGAGCACCTCGCCGCCGAAGAGCACCATCGCCAGCACGGAGAGAAACACGAGCCCCGAAGTGATGACCGTGCGCGAGAGCGTCTGATTGATGGCGTCGTTGGTAATGTCGTAGAGCGATTCGCGCCTGTGCAGGCGGCGGTTTTCGCGTATCCGGTCAAAGACCACGATGGTATCGTTGACGGAAAATCCGACCAGCGTCAGCAGCGCGGCGATGACCGTCAGGCTGATCTCCCATTGAAAGATGGAGAAGAAGCCGAGCGTCACCAGCACGTCGTGAAAGACTGCGATGACGGCCGCCGCGCCGTACGTCCATTCAAAGCGGAAGCCGATATAGGCCAGGATGCCGAGGAGTGCGAGCAGCGTCACGGCGATGGCCTGATTGCGCAACTGGCGTCCGGCCACAGGGCCGACCGCATCCGTGCCCAGAATCTTATAGGCCGCCTGCGGGTCCGAGTTGAGGTCTTTATCGTGCGCGGCTTCGGGGCCGAACGCTTCGTCGAGCGCTTTTTTGACCTCGCTGCGTCCGATGTCCACCTGCGCCTGATTCTGACCTTCCCCGCTGCCCTGCTGCGGCAGCTTGATGAGATCCTGATCGGCCTTGTCCGCGACGGGCTGGATGATGGCGTCCTTGACGCCGATCTTGGTCATCGCGCGGTTGATCTCTTCGGCCGTAGGCCGCTGGCGGAACTGCACTGTGATGACCGTGCCGCCCTTGAAGTCCACGCCGAGGTTAAAAGCTTCCGTCCCGCCCGGCACGGCCTGCCGGATCACTGCCGAGGCCAGACCGATGAGCATGAGCAGCAGCGAAACGACGATAAAGGCGCGACGATTCGCCAGCCAGTCGATCTTTACGTCCTTAAAAAATTGAATCATAACCTTCTACAAATAAGAGTGATGCGTGACGGGCGACGAGCGATGAGACTTTCTCCAATCGCTCGTCGCTCAGCACGGCTGTTAAATACTGAGGGCGTCCGGGCGTCTGCCTTCGCGGTTCAGGAGCCAGATAAAGATGGTGCGCGAGACGTAGACGGCCGAGAAGAGGTTGATCACCAGGCCGAGCACCAGCGTCACAGCGAACCCGCGAATCGGCCCCGTGCCGAAGACGAACAGGAAGAGCGACGAGATGATCGTCGTGACGTGCGTGTCGATGATCGTCACGAAGGCGCGCGCGAATCCCTGCTCGACCGCAGAGGCCACAGTCTTGCCCGTCCGCAGCTCCTCCCGTATGCGCTCGAAGATGAGCACGTTCGAGTCCACGGCCATGCCGACCGTGAGGATGATGCCGGCGATGCCGGGCAGCGTCAGCGTCGCGCCGAAGATAATCAGTCCGGCCATCATCAGGATCATGTTCAGCAAGAGCGCGACGACCGCGTTGATGCCTGAGCCGCGATAGTAGAAGAGCATGAACGAGACGACCAGCGCGAGGCCGACGAGCGAAGCCGTGACGCCCGCTTTGATCGAATCCGCGCCGAGGCTCGGGCCGACCGTGCGCTCCTCCAGATACTCGATGCGCGCGGGCAGCGCGCCCGAACGCAGAGTCACCGCGAGGTCTTCCGCGGACTGCTTGGTAAAGCGCCCGCTGATCTCGCCCGAATCGGAGATCTGCGATTTGATGAAGGCGATGGATTTGATCTGGTCGTTGAGAAGGACGCCCATGTACTCGTTGATGTTCGCGCCCGTCCACGCGCCGAACTTCTGCGCGCCGTTCGGCTTGAGCGAGAACTGAATCTGGTAATCGTCCGTGCCGCCGCCGCGCGAGTTGATGGCCGAAGCGTTGCGCAGCTCGCTGCCGTCCACGACCGACGGGACTTCGATCACGACATAGCTCGAAGGCTTCTTCGCATTGGGGTCGGGGCTGGGCTGCTGCGCGCCGCCGCCCGCCGTCGGCTCATCGCGGTCGAAGTACGGAACTACTCTGCGATTGGACGGGACTGTGCCACCGAGCGACTGGATGGCTTCCTGTTCGGTCGCGTATTTCTGGATGGGCGAGGGGCTCGGCGGGCTGATGACGTGCACCAGTTCGAGCCTCGATTCGCTGCCGAGCAGAGACTTGATGCGCTCAGGGTCCTGGATGCCGGGCATCTGCAACAGAATCTGGTTCGAGCCGGTCGCGCCGTGCGTCTGCAGGACGGGCTCGACCACGCCGACCGCGTTGAGGCGGCTGTCGATGATCTTCAGAGCCTGATCCACAGCCTGCTGGCTGAGGTAGCGCTGCGCCGTGCCGGAGATGCTCCACGTGACCGTGTTGCCGCTCGTCGAAGCGCCCCACACGGAAGAGTCGTTGAGGTCGGTCTTTTTCTGCACCTCGTCGCGGATCGCCTGTAGCTGCGAGCCGTCGTTCGCCTCGACGATGACCTGGTAGTTGCCGCCGGTCGTGTTGGCGCGCGCGCCTTTGATGGGCAGCCCGGCGTCCTTGGCTGCCTTCTCGGCCGCAAGCGCGTTACCGTCGGCCAGACGCTTCAGGTACTCATCCGTCTTGACGCGCATCACCAGATGCGAGCCGCCCTTGAGGTCGAGGCCGAGATGGATGTTGTTGCGGAGGCTGTTCTTGATGCCGCTCCAGGTGAAATCACTCCGCGTCGGGCGATGGCGCGGCCCGATCACGATGTAGAGCCCGACCAGCGTGATGACGACGATAATAATGACGCGCTGTAAGAGATTCTTTTTCTTCATACCTAAATAAAAATGATGCGTGATGAGCGATGTCTGATGAGCGGCGAGCCGCAAGCGTGAGCTGGTGGCTCAACCCTTTCAGGACGCATGACTCGTCACTTCTTTTCTTCCTCGTCTCCCTGTATGCCCGCGACGGCCGTGCGTGCGACTTCGAGCATGGATTTGTCGGCGCTGCGGATCAGCAGGCTCGTCTCGCGCACCTGCGTCACCGTTCCGATGATGCCGCCGGTCGTGATGACCTTGTCGCCCGCTTTGAGATTCGAGATCGTCTCCTGCAACTCGCGCTGTCGCTTGCGCTGCGGCATGATGATCAGAACGTAGAAGACGCCGATGATTAAAGCCCAGGGCAGGATCGCGACGAGAAAGCTCCCACCGCCTCCCCCAGCATTTTGTAAGATGGTCAAGATGGACATGTTTACAGTCTGAAGCCTCAAGTCCGAAGTCCAACGCTCTTGCTAGACTTCAGACCTCACACACTCTTCTCTGAACTCTTGCCGAAATCGCGCGAAATCGCCAGACCGGATAGATTGCCTTACGCGCCTCATGGTGTCAAGGAAGAACGCGAGGTTATGGTGCGTCAACAAGATGCCGCCGAGCATTTCGCCCGTCAGATAGAGATGGCGCAGGTATGCGCGCGTGTGGCGGCGGCAGACTGCACAGCCGCAGGCTTCGTCGAGCGGGCGCGTGTCGCGACTGTAACGTGCGTTCTTGATATTGACTTTGCCGCGCGAGGTGAAGGCCTGCCCCGTGCGGCCGTTGCGCGTCGGCAGGACGCAATCGAACATGTCCACGCCGCGCGCGACCGCTTCGACGAGGTCAACGGGAGTGCCGACGCCCATCAGGTAACGCGGTCGCTCCGCAGGCATCCGGGGCGCGATCTCTTCGATGACGGAATACATGACGCCCTTCTCTTCGCCGACGCTGAGGCCGCCGATGGCGTAGCCGTCGAAGCCGATCTCGGCCGTGCGTTCCAGGCTCTCGCGCCTGAGGTCACCGTGCGACGCGCCCTGCACGATGCCGAAGAGCGCCTGCCGCCCGCTCAAACCCTCAGCAGCCTCGACGCGTCCAGCGTCCATCCCCGCGTCCTGTAATTCATCGAATCGCGTGCGCGAACGCCTTGCCCAGCGCGCGGTCAGCAACATGCTCTCGCGCGCGACTTCGTGCGTGGCCTGACCGGGCGCGCATTCGTCGAAGGCCATCACGATGTCGGAGCCGAGCGCGCTCTGCACCTCCATCGAGACTTCGGGCGAAAGAAAGCGCGTGCTCCCGTCCACATGCGAACGAAACTCAGTTCCCTCTTCGGAAATCTTTCTGAGCGCGCCGAGGCTCCAGACCTGAAAGCCGCCCGAATCCGTGAGCAGCGCGCGCTCCCAGCCGATGAAGCGATGCAGGCCGCCGCACGCGCGGATCGTCTCCGCGCCCGGACGGAGCCAGAGGTGATAGGTGTTGCCGAGGATGATGCGCGCGTCGAGCTCCGTTTCGAGCGCCTCGAAGCGCGTGCCCTTGACCGTGCCGAGCGTGCCGACCGGCATGAAGACGGGCGTCTCTACACGGCCGCGACGCGTGCGCAAAATTCCGGCGCGGGCTTCTCCCTCCCGCGCAACGATGTCGAAGGCGATTGCTTGTT
Organism: Acidobacteriota bacterium; assembly: GCA_019247865.1. Classification (GTDB taxonomy): domain Bacteria; phylum Acidobacteriota; class Blastocatellia; order Pyrinomonadales; family Pyrinomonadaceae; genus JACMLC01. Next base: position 1,635 of record JAFBAJ010000442.1, on the reverse strand, counting down.
GAGACATGATGACAGGGAAGCTATTGTCGAGGTGTGGCGGTCGGTTCGTCAAACGTGCGGCCGGAAAGAGAAGCAGGAAAATTATTGGGCGTTCGTCTCAGGCTCCGCGGCGGGCTTTTGTGCAGGCGTCGGCGCGGGCAAAGAACAGTTTGCAGGCACGATCCACGTGGCAATCGTCGGATACTCTCGATAGCCGCCATAGATGATGACGGTGTGGTCTGCTCTGAGGCCGTACTTTTCCACCAGGATGTTCCTGCCGCTCTCGATGATGGCCTGCATCTTCGACAGGTCTGTTTGCTCACCGTCTGCATAGTAGATGATACAAGCTCGTGCATCATCTTCGTGCCTGATGGCTTCGGCGAATCTTTCCGAGACCCAGCTGAGATGCATATCCGCGATGGACTCCGGAGTCTCATTTTTCGGGAGCGATTGGTCACCGGCCTCGACATCTGGCTCAGCAGCATCGGGCGCGGGCGTCGCGTCGGCGTCGGCTTCGGCTTCACCTTCGTCCCCGACGCTTTCCTCCGCGCTGGCCCTGAATGGAATGATGTATTCATCGTTCAACCACTCTTCATTATACTGATATGTGCGACCCGTCGGCTTGATGTATTCGACGGTTTCGGTCGGCTCAGGAGCCGGCGAGCCTTCCGGCACAACCCATAACTCGGTCGTCATCTCTGCCCTGAACCCGCCTCTGATAATAGAGAGCCGCGCCGCGTCAACGCCGCGCGAATTGACCAGATAATCCAGTGCGCGGTCGGGACGATAATCTGTGATTCTGGCGGGCAGCTCGTTCACGCCGTGATAAAAGAGGAGGTAGCCTTTGGACTCCGGATGTTTCTGCAACTCAATCGAGAAATAGTCGAGACGTGCCTGCTCATCTTCGTCACAAACATCGCCATACGCACCGAAGGGTTGTCCGCCTGTCGCGCGCTCAACCGTCGAGCCGTCGGCTGAAGGCGCATCGCTCTCCTGTGCCGTGGATGGCGCAGCACAGAGCAGGAGCAGGCCGAGCAGGAGCAGCGGCGCGGCAGAGACGCGTGCGTGGATGCATTTGAGCACGAGCGGATTTCTCCTCAGAGCGAGATGCCGCGCATTATAAACCCGGAAAGCGGATTTGAAACCTGCTTATTTTTTTGTCAGGAGGGATGAGCGTTCAGGCTGTCGCCGAGTTTCAACGGGCTCGGATTCTCGCTCGCTTCCGTCACGGGGAGGCGGACGATGAAGGTCGCGCCGCGCCCTTCGCTCTTGGCTTCGACCTGCCCGCCGTGCGCTTCGACCAGTTCCTTGACGAGCGCGAGGCCGATGCCGAGGCCGCCGTGCCGCCGCGTCGAAGAGCCGTCGGCCTGACGAAAGCGATCCCACACGTAGGGCAGAAAGTCTGCCGGAATGCCCTCGCCCGTGTCCGAGACTTCGAGCACGATCCAGCGCCGCGCGTCCGGCTCTCCGTCTTCGATCAGGTAGGCCGAAGAATCGAGCAGGCGCGAAGCGACTTTGATCTCGCCGCCTTCGGGCGTGAACTTGATGGCGTTGTGCAAGAGGTTCCAGAGCACCTGCTGTAGACGATGCGCGTCGGCGTTGATGGAGGGAAGATTTTCGCCCAGTTCGAGCATGAGCTTGAGGCGGCGCGCGACC
>JAFBAJ010000439.1 GCA_019247865.1 Acidobacteriota bacterium | reverse complement strand
CCGCTTCCCTGTTCCGATACTGCTGCGCTTTCAGGATGAGGACGCAGCTCGCAGCGTGTGTGATGCGTCCGTCCAAGACCATCGCGACGGCCTCTTCAAACCTGAGCCTGACGACGGACATCTCTTCCGTGCCTTCGCGTGCGGGCTCCCTGAACTTGAGGCCGCGCGCGAGAAACTGGTGCGTTGGACAGTTGACGATGGAGGTGTCCGTGTCTATCGCTCCGAGGTCGATCCATTCGTCCGCCTCGATGCCGAGCTCTTCCTGTGCCTCGCGCCGACCGGCCTCCAACGGAGTTTCATCCTCATCTACGCCGCCGCTCGCGGCCTCTATGCTCTCGCGCCCGACAGCATAACGGAACTGCCGCGCGAGGTAAACAGAGCCCTCCCGGTCGAGCGGCAGCACGGAGACGCCCCGCTTCATACGCACGGTCGCATACGTGCCCGGCTCGCCGTCCGGCTGAATCACCTGATCTTCCGCGACCTCTATGAACTCGTTGGCGTACTTGAGCTCCGTCCCCTTGATCGTCCATCCCCCATGTTTTTTCGCCATGCGTTAAGCATACAGCATGCCCGACCGTCTATCGAGCAGTTAAACGAATGCGGCCGGACAATGTTTCAAAGCTGCCCCGATTCTGCTTTTCGCGCGCGGGCGTGTTATAACTCCCGAGCTTTACTAACACAGACCGTGGAGGCATCCCTTTTTTAATGGCAACGAACAAGAACAATGGTAAGAACGGCGGCAAGCGCATGAGCCAGTCGGAAGTCATCAATCATTTCGCTCAGAAGTTTGAGATCAAGCGCGCTGACGCCAAGGAGTTTTTCAACGAACTGGCCGCGCTCGCGGGCAAAGAGGTCAAGAAGAACGGCGAGTTCACCCTGCCGGGCTTCGGCAAGATGGTGCTCGCCAAACGCAAGGCGCGCGAAGGCCGCAATCCCGCGACCGGCGAGACAATCAAAATCCCTGCCAAGACGACGCTCAAGTTTCGTCTCGGCAAGTCCATGAAAGACTCCGTCGTTCCGGCGAAGAAGAAATAAGTCAGCCCCGCTGGGGCGGCATATTTGTAGCTCGGGGCATAAGCCCCGGTTCACGACGCAATAAAATATTTGAGCCCCGGAGGTGCGACATAGATTTATGTCGCACCTCCGGGGCTCAAATATTTTATTGCGTCGTGAATGGCTATAAATATGCCGCCCCAACGGGACTACACGCCATGAAGCCGCAAACGAAACTCGTCGTTGAAGGCGTGTATGTCGGCGCGCTTGCCTGAGAAGAGGCGTGTCTTGCGGAGGAGCATCGGGAGGCCGCCCGGCGGCAGCTTGAGGCCGTAGGCCGGATTGGAAAAGAGCGCGGCCAGTTGCGGATTGAGCTGCATCGGCACGCCGTAACGAATCGCCCTCTGCGCGGGCGGCGCGAAGCCTGTCGTGCGGCGCGGGTTGATGATCTCAATCGTCCGGTCGAAGATGTAGAGCCGCGTCGGCACGTCCCGCAGGGCGAGGTCACGATGCACGAGCGCGTTGCGCAAGCCTTCGAGCAGCGCGTCCCGCTGGTAGTTAGAGCGCGCGGCGACGGGCGCTTCTCGCTCTTCCTCTTCGCGTCCGGGGAACCTGCGCGGGCGTGCTTCCCAGAGGTCGCAGTAACGCTCGACGAAACGCAGCGCGGCTTCATAGAGCGTGTGCAGGTTTCCGCTGAGCCGGACCGTCTCGACGAGCGGGGACTGAACATTATCGCCAGCGTATCTCGCGGCGACGACGCCTGCGCGCGGCAAGAGCTCCGCCACGCGCTCGTCGCGCCCGAAGAGCAGCAGCCCGGCCACCGTCGGCAGGATCTCGCCCATGTTGCCCGTGCCGAGCAGCAGGTCGCGCTTCAAGACCTCTCCGGTCGGATAGTCCGCCAGGGCAGCCTCTTCAAAAGCATCGCCCTCAAACTCTTTGATGAAGCTCCACAGGTGCGCCTCATCTATATCTGCGACGCTCGCGCCGGGCACGGGCACGTTCTCGTAACTCAGCGGCCGCGCCTCGTCGAGCAGGGCCGAGAGCTCTTCGCGCGAGGCCTCGCGCTTCTCCGCGCCGAGGCGCAGGTAGAAGCGTCCGTCACGCGTCCGGTACGGCCTGCGCCGCCCGTCCACGTCGAGCGCGACGATGCGCCGCCCGTTGTCGAACGCGATGCGATCAATGAAGGGCACGAGCGGCGGCTCGATCTCTTCGCGGCAGATACGCACCAGCTCCGCCTGCACGTCTTCCGGATCGTCCACGCCTTCGACCCGCAACTGATCGTTGACGCCGAAGACGATGACGCCGCCGCCCGTGTTGGCGAGCGCGACGATCCCCTGCGCGATGCGCTCCGGGTT
>JAFBAJ010000423.1 GCA_019247865.1 Acidobacteriota bacterium | reverse complement strand
GACCCGGAGCGCGCGCACGAAGAGGTCATGTTCCGGCAATACGTCGAAGAGGGCGGCGGCTACAGGCGCAGTATTCCGCTGGGATGGTAATTATTCTGAAGCGACAAAATATGCCACAGAGACACAGAGACACAGAGGGAACAAAAGGGCTTGACCAATGTTCTCACGCTTTTCCAGGCTCTGTGTCTCCGTGCCTCTGTGGCATATTTCGTAAAGGGTGAATGTGATGTCAAAGGAAGCGATTGAGAAACGTGATGATGCGACGCTGGAGATGCGCGTCGAGAGCGATTCGATGGGGCAGATACAGGTGCCGTCGGATGTCTATTACGGGGCGCAGACGGCGCGGTCGTTGATTCACTTTAACATCGGCGACGACACGATGCCGCGCGAGATGATTCGCGCGCTGGGGCTTTTGAAGAAGGCCGCCGCGCTCGTCAATCAGGACCTGGGCAAGCTGCCGGAGGATAAAGCGCAGCTCATCACACAGGCCGCGGACGAAGTCATCGCAGGCCGGCTCGATGCACATTTCCCTTTGCGCGTCTGGCAGACGGGCAGCGGGACGCAGACCAACATGAACGCCAACGAGGTCATCTCGAACCGCGCGATAGAGCTGGCGGGCGGCACGATGGGCAGCAAGGAGCCGGTTCATCCGAACGACCACGTCAACATGTCTCAATCCTCGAACGACACCTTCCCGACGGCCATGCACATCGCCGCCGCCGAAGAGCTGAACAAGCTCGTCCCGGAAGTCGTGAGCTTGCGCGACGCGATTCAGGCGAAAGCAGTTGAGTTCGCGGACGTGGTCAAGATCGGGCGGACGCACCTGCAGGACGCGACGCCCCTCACGGTCGGGCAGGAGATGGGCGGCTGGGCGAGCCTCCTGGAACGCGATGTAGAGCGCCTCAAGCTGGTCCTGCCGGGGCTCTATGACCTGGCTATCGGCGGGACTGCGGTCGGCACGGGTTTGAACTCGCATCCGGAGTTCGCGGCGCGCGCGGCGGCGAAGATCGCAGAGTTGACCGGGCTGCCGTTTAAGTCTCATCCGAACAAGTTCGCGGCGCTCTCGGCGCATGACGAGATGGTCTTTGCGAGCGGCGCTTTGAAAACTCTCGCGGCCTCGCTGATGAAGATCGCGAACGACGTGCGCTGGCTCGCTTCTGGGCCGCGCGCGGGCTTTGGCGAGCTCGTCCTGCCGGAGAACGAGCCCGGCTCTTCGATCATGCCGGGCAAGGTCAACCCGACGCAGAGCGAGGCCATGACGATGGTCTGCGTGCAGGTCTTCGGCAACGACGCGGCCATCGGCTTCGCAGGCTCGCAGGGCAACTTCGAGCTCAACGTCTTTAACCCGGTGATGATCCATAACCTGCTCCATTCGATCCGGCTGCTCAAGGACGCCTGCCACAGCTTCGTCGAGCACTGCGTCCGTGGCATCCAGCTCAACCGCGAGCGCATCGCCGAACACCTCAACAACTCGCTCATGCTGGTCACGGCGCTCAATCCGCACATCGGCTATGACAACGCCGCCAAAATCGCCAAGAACGCGCACCACAAAGGCATCTCGCTCCGCGAGTCCGCCATCGAGCTGGGCCTGCTCACCGGCGAGCAGTTCGACGAATACATCAAGCCGGAGGAGATGACGCATCCGTAGAAAAACGTTCTTTGGCCTTTGTGCTTTGGTCTTTGCACGCCTCTCAACATTGAATGATAAAGTTCAAGTTGGGCCGCACGTCAAAGACCAAAGCACAAAGACCAAAGGCCGCTTTTAGAGTCCGAACTGCATCTAAATCAGGTTGGGCGCGAAGACGTTTGAGCGCGCTTGCGCTTAGTTTCTCAAAGTGAGATAGTTTCGCGTTCGGCTGGGGCAGGCGGCCGGGGAGGGAAAGAAGATGAGCGCAATTCTGGACAAGGTGAAGGCTCCGGTGCTCGAAGATTACTTCGGGATGTCGGATGCGGAGTTGCACGAGCGGATCGAGCGCGCACGGCGCGAGCTGGGCTCGCGGCTGGTCATCCTGGGCCATCATTACCAGCGCGACGACGTGATCTGCCATGCCGATCTGACGGGCGATTCGCTGGGGCTTTCGCGCTCGGCTGCGGCCCGCCAGGATGCCGAGTTCATAGTCTTCTGCGGCGTCCACTTCATGGCCGAGTCGGCCGACATCCTCTCCGCGCCGGAGCAGAAAGTCATCCTGCCGGACCTGGGCGCGGGCTGCTCGATGGCCGACATGGCGACCGCCGAACAGGTCGAGGACGCGTGGGAACAGCTCTCGTCCATCGGCGTCATCGGCGACTTCAAAGTCACGCCCATCACCTACATGAACTCGTCCGCGGCGATCAAAGCCTTCTGCGGCGAGCACGACGGCGTCGTCTGCACTTCGACCAACGCCGTACCGCTCTTCGATAAATATCTCAAAGAGGCCGACAAGCTCTTCTTCTTTCCGGATCAACACCTCGGTCGGAACACAGGAGCCAAGTTCGGCATCCCGCTCGACGAGATGGTGGTCTGGGACCCGGACAAGGATTTGGGCGGCAACACGGAAGAGGACTTGAGGCGCGCGCGCCTCATCCTGTGGAAAGGGCACTGCTCCGTGCACGGGCGCTTCAAGCCGTGGCACGTCGAACAGGTGAGGCGTGAGGTGCCGGGCATCAAGGTGCTGGTGCATCCGGAATGTATCTACGAGGTCGTGCAGGCGTCCGACCTCAACGGCTCGACCGAATTTATCATCAAGACTTTGGAGGCCGCTCCGGCCGGGTCGAAGTGGGCCGTCGGCACGGAGGTCAATCTGGTCAATCGCCTGGTCAAGCGTTTCCCGGACAAGCACATCCAACTGCTCGCGCCGGACCTCTGCATGTGCGCGACGATGTATCGCATCGCCGCAGAATCTCGCGTGGGCGCTGGAATCGCTCCTCGCGGGCGAAGTCGTCAACCAGATCGTCGTCCCCGCGGAGACGGCCCGCTGGGCTCGCGTCGCGCTCGACCGGATGCTGGCGATCAAGTAAAGAGGATTCTATGGCTGATCCCAATGATCGCGTGCCGGAGAACGTCTCCGGCACGTATTATGTTGACATGCAGTGTATAGATTGCGATGTCTGTCGCGACACTGCGCAGGATAACTTCACG
>JAFBAJ010000356.1 GCA_019247865.1 Acidobacteriota bacterium | reverse complement strand
CGCGAGACGCGCCTCATCACGCGCCTCTTCTGGCGGGAATGGTTTCCGCAGATCGTCTACGACATACATCAACAGGGACCGAACGGCCCGCGCCTCTTTATCCCGCCCTTTTACGACCCGTCGAACCCGAACATCGCGCCGCAACTCATACGCGAGATCGCCGCGCTCGGCTCAAAGATGGCCGCAGACCTTGAGGCCGCGAATTTTCGGGGCGTGATTACCGGCACGGAGTACGATACCTGGTGGCATGGCGGGTTGCGCACGTCGCCTTATTATCACAACTCCATCGGGATTCTCTCGGAGGCCGCGAGCGCGCGTTTGATGACGCCAGTGCTGGTCCAAGAGGAGCAGTTGGCGAAAGCGAAGGCGCGCGGGATGCCTTCGGCGCTTGAGGCTGCGACAAATTTTCCGAGCCCGTGGGGCGGCGGGCTCTGGAGTCCGCGAGAGATCATGGCGATGGAGCTGGTCGCCTCGCGCTCGCTGCTCTCGATGGCGGCGAAGTATCGCACGAGTTACCTGCGAAACTTTTACCGGATGGGAAGCGACGCCGTGAGCCGGAAGGCAGCGCCGGATGAGCCGCTCGCCTATCTGCTTCCGGCCGGGCAGAGCGAAGACGAAGCGCTCGCGCGGCTGATCGAGGTGCTGCTCGCGCAGGGCATCGAAGTGCATCGCATGACGAACGAGCTGCACATGAAGCTCAAAGGCCACAGCGGCGATTTCATGGAGGTCCCGCTCAACAGCTATCTCATCTTCCCTGCGCAGCCGCAGCGCGCGAATGTGCGTGCGCTCTTCGAGCCGCAGGTCTATCCGGAGCGCCTGACGCCGACGGGCGAGGCAGAGCCGCCGTATGATGTCGCGGGCTGGACGCTGCCGATGCAGATGGGCATCGAGACCGAAGCGGTCGCAGCCATCAGAGAGGCCACGCCCGCCGAGCGCCATTTAAGGCTGCTGACGGATGTGGCGGAAGTGAGAAAGAGCCTCGGGCTGGCGCAGCCGCAGGGCGAGGCATCGCCGATCCCGAGCCCGCTCAAACGCGCAGTGCGTCTGGCCGTCTACAAAAGCTATCTCCCGACGGCCGACGAAGGATGGACGCGCTGGCTCTTCGACACTTTCAACGTGCCCTATCAATCGCTGCTCGACAAAGAGGTGCGCGCCGGAAACCTGCGCGAGCGTTACGACGTGATTATTCTGCCGTCGCAAAGCGCGAAAGAGATCGTCGAGGGCAACGCGAAGGGCAGCTATCCGGAAGAGTACACGGGCGGCATCACGGACGACGGCGTCGAGCAGTTGCGCCGCTTTACGGAAGCGGGCGGGACGCTCATCTGCTTTGACGCCGCGACCGAATTGGCTATCAAGCGTTTCAAGCTCCCGCTGCGCAACGTGCTCGAAGGAGTGAAGACGAGCGAGTTCTACTGTCCCGGTTCGATCTTGCGGCTCGAAGTCAACACGAGGGACGCTCTGGCGCGCGGGCAGCGTGAGCAGGCGGACGCGTACTTCATCAACAGCTCTGCTTTTGAGGCGACCGACCAGAAGAGCGTGCGCGTCGTCGCGCGTTATGCCGCGCGGAACGTGCTGCGCTCCGGCTGGCTGCTGGGCGAAGCGCATCTCGCCGGGCGCATCGCGCTCGCGGAAGTTCAGTTCGGGCGTGGCCGCGTCGTCCTCTTCGGCTTTCGCCCGCAACATAGAGGTCAGACGTGGGGCACCTTCCCCTTTATCTTCAACGCGATCATGAGCGGCGCGTGAAAGGAAATGTAGTAAGATACAGCATGATGAGAGCTTTCAGATTTCAGTCCCCGGTTTTCACACCTCTTCTGCTCATCCTGTCTTTGCTCGCGCCCGTGCTGCTCTTCGCGCAGGATGCGTCGCAGCAGACGAGGCCGCGTCGCGCGGGTGAAGGCAAGCCGCCGGAGGTCTTGAGCGAGCCCGCCGTGGAGGCCGTGCGGCTTCAGGGCGAGCCGACAGTCCGCATCGGTCTGAGCACGGACGCGCGCGCCGTCACTGTTTCGACCAGCGGGCAACAACTGCTGAGCACGACGAGCGAGGCGCAGCCGCCGACGCCGCTCAGCGTGGCGCGCGTCAGAGTCGAATCGCGCGCCCTGACGCCGCTGTCCGACCCGGCCAACTCTTTCCGCGTCGAGATCGCCGGGGCCGCCACACGCGTCGACGCAGACCGCGCGGCGGAAGAGATACGCACGCAAACCGGCGAGACTTCGGAAGTCTCTTTCGACGCGCAGACAAAGACCTGGCGGCTCCTCGTCGGAGAGAGGCAGTCGCGCGACGAGGCGGAAGAGCTGCGCACGCGGCTCGAAGACGCAGGCTTTGCCTCCGCCGCGCTCGTCAACGCGCAGGGCTTGAAAGCGGACGAAACAGCGAAGGTATCTAAACCCGGCGAACGGATCACCTCGGCGAATCAGAGCAATGTGCGCGCGACCGCTCTGACGGCCGCGCCGACGCGCGAGCTGGCCGTGTATGCAGCGGGCGCGGGCGCGCTCTTCAGCTCGCGTGCGCCGGTCATCTTCGCCTCCGCGGACGAAAGAAGCGCGCCCGTCCGCTTCAATGAAAAATCGTATCGCGGGCGGATCGAAGTCTTTCCGAACGCGCGCGGAGGCTTGACGGTCGTCAACGTGCTCGGCCTGGAAGATTACGTGCGCGGCGTCGTGCCGAACGAGCTGTCGCCCGGCGGCTATCCGGCGCTCGAAGCTTTGAAGGCGCAGGCCGTCGCGGCGCGCACCTACGCCGTCAAGAACCTCAACCAGTTTGCCTCGCAAGGATTCGATCTCCTGCCGACGACGCGCTCGCAGGTCTACGGCGGATTGACCACGGAGCATCCGCTCTCGACGCGCGCGGTCGAAGAGACGCGCGGCATCGTCGCCACCTATCGCGGCGACCCGATCAACGCGCTCTACACTTCGACCTGCGGCGGGCGCACGGAGGATGTCGAGAACATCTTCAACGAAGCCACGCCGTACCTGCGCGGGCGCGAGTGCGCGCTGGAAGGCAAGGCTGCGCTCGCGGCCTTTATCGTCAAGAGCTCGCGCGAGCCCGCGGAGGTGCGCGATGAAGCCAACGCCGAATTGCCGCGCGCCGCGGCAGTCCTCGCCGTGCATGGCTTTCAACTCTCCACTTCTCGTGTGACTGACGCGTGGCTCAACGCGCCCGCGACGCTCGCGGAGGTGCGCGGGTGGCTCGGCACGGTCGCGCGTCTGGCTCGGCAGACGCCGCCCGCCGTCGCTGAAGACGCGACGCAGCCGCCGGGCTTCAGCTCTGCGCTGGCCGCAGCCTTTTACGGAACCGGGCGCGCAGATACTCTGATGGACAACGCGGACGTGGAATACCTGCTCGCGTTTCGTGACGCGGGCGAGGTGCCGGCGCAGAACCGCGCGGACGTGGCGATGCTGCTGCGCGACGGCGCGCTGTCGCTTTATCCTGACGCGACCTTGAAGCCGCGCGAGATGATGCCGCGCGGGCGTATGCTGCGCGCCATCGCGCGGCTGCTCGAAACACGCAATGCTTTGCAGCTGCAGAAGGGCACGACGCGTGCGACGGTCGGGGGCGCAATGGTCTTGCGCTCGAACAAGAACAGAGACCAGAGCATAGCCGTCAGCAGCGACGCCTATCTCTTTCGCGCCTTCGGCGACAGCACTGCTTACCAGATGCGCACGCTGTCGCTGGTCGGCGGCGAGCCCGTGACCTTTCATCTGAATGCGAACGGGCAGGTGGATTACCTGGAAGCGCGTCCAGCGCCGAACGGCGCGTCGGCGGAAAGGGTTTCGCCCTTCACGAACTGGACTTCGGAGCTGTCGCTCGCGCAGACGCAGGCGCGTCTCTCGCGCTGGGCGCGCGGCATCGGCTCGATGACGGACCTCAAAGTCAGCGGGCGCGGCTCGTCGCGCCGCGTGATAGATCTGGAAATGGTCGGAACCAACGGCACGGCGCACGTGCGCGGCGGACGCATACGCTCTGCGCTGGGCCTGCGCGAACAGCTCTTCGTCATCGACCGTCGCTACGATGCTGCCGGGCGCGTCACGGGCTTTACCTTCACCGGGCGCGGCTGGGGCCACGGCGTCGGCCTCTGCCAGGTCGGAGCCTACGGCCTGGCAAAGCAGGGCTTGAGCTACGACAAGATTCTGAAGGCTTATTACACAGGCATCGAGCTGACGAAGATGTACTAGGCCGGATGAAATTGGAGGGGCGGGGCTGGTCCCTGCCCGCTCAATTTACACAACACTTTGATGAAAGTTACGCTCTATGTTATTCCCGGCTGCCCTTTGTGCGCGCGTGCGCGTGCGTGGCTTGAGCGTCATGCGGTCGAGTATGAGGAGCGCGATGGGGCGAAGGACTTCGGGGCGTTCCGGCGAATGTATAAGCTGACGAAGCAGCGGCTCGTGCCGGTTTTTGAAGCGGAAGGGCGCGCGCTGGTGCGGCCCGGCGAAGAGGAGTTGAGAGGGCTGCTCTTAAAGTGATGCGATTTTCACGCGGACAAGTTCTGGGGGCGCTCCTGTTGCTCCTGCTCATCTGGCTGGTCATCTTCC
>JAFBAJ010000270.1 GCA_019247865.1 Acidobacteriota bacterium | reverse complement strand
AAGTCAACCTCTTCTTCGATTGGAGCGTGGACATCAAACAGTCTTTGCAGCTTGTGCAGGCGCGGCTCTCACAGCTCATGGCGCAGCTCCCGCCGTCCGCAGAGATTCGGCGCGTTGACCGCCTGACCTTCGCCGTCTTTCCCGTCGCCGGTTACAGCCTCACCTCCGACACGCGCGACCCATCCAGCTTGCGCGACATCGCGAATCTCATCGTCCGCCCGCGCCTCGCGCGTCTGCCCGGAGTCGCTGCCGTCAACGTGGCGGGCGGTCGCGTGCGCGAGTATCAGGCGACGATTGACCCGCAGAAGCTAGCGGCGCACAGCGTCTCAATTCAGCAGGTTGTAGATGCCGTTAAGAACTCAAACATCATCGCCAGCCCCGGACTCATCGAAGAGAATCATCAGCTCGAACTCGCGCTCGTCAGCGGTCAGGCGGTCACGCCTGACCAGCTTAATGAGATCGTCGTCGCCGTCGTCAACAACGCTCCCGTCAAGCTCGCAGACGTGGCGACGGTCGGGCAGGGCTTCGAGCCGCAGTACACCATCGTCACCGCAAACAGTCATCCGGCAGTCCTCCTCAACATAGACCGCCAGCCGGACGCCAACACCGTCACTGTCGTTGACGAGCTGACGGCGGAACTAGCAGCCGTCCGCCCGCTTCTCCCGAAGGACGTACAAATCTCAACCTTCTATGACCAGTCGCTCCTCGTGCGCGAGTCCATGAAATCCGTGCGCGACGCCATCCTCATCGGCCTCCTGCTCTCCGTGATTATTCTCTATGCTTTCCTGCGCAACTGGGGCACGACCGTCGTCGCCATCCTCGTTATTCCGGTCACGGTGCTGGTCACGTTCCTGGCAATGTGGATGGTCGGACTCTCTTTCGACCTGATGACTTTGGGCGGCGTAGCGGCGGCCATCGGCCTTGTGATTGACGACGCCATCGTCGTCGTCGAGAACATCTACACGCATCTCGCGCGCGGGCAATCGCGGCGCGAGGCCGTGCAATCTGCGGTCAGCGAGATAACAGTTCCGATCATCGGCTCGACCGTCACGCCCGTGGTCGTCTTCCTGCCGCTCACGCTTTTGACGGGCGTGACCGGCGTCTTCTTCCGCTCGCTCGCGCTGACGATGGCCGTCGCGCTCCTGACCTCGCTCGTGCTCGCGCTCTCCTTCACGCCGGTGCTGGCCGAGCGATTCGTGAAGGCGAAGAAACGTGATGAAGAGGCGGACGCGCAGCCTGACGAAGAGGCGGAGGAGCAGGGCGGGCGTTTCCTGCGCGCGATCATACGCCGTTACGAATGGGTGCTGAGCCACGCGCTCGACCGCCCGTGGGTTGTGCTGGTCATCATGGCCTGTGTGCTGGTCGGCTCCTATCTTCTATATCGCGGCCTCGGCTCGGAGTTTCTGCCTGCATTCGATGAGGGCGCGTTCGTGCTCGACTACATCGCGCCGCCCGGCTCTTCGCTCGAAGAGACAGACAGGATGCTCCGCCACGTCGAACAGATGTTAAAGGAGACTCCCGAAGTCGAGAGCTATTCACGCCGCACGGGTTTGCAGCTCGGCCTCTCCATCACCGAGCCGAACACGGGTGACTTCCTTGTCAAGCTCAAGAGCAGCCGCGCCCGCTCGACAGAAGAGGTCGAGAGCGACCTGCGCAATTCAATCGAATCGTCAGAGCCGTCGCTTCAGGTCGAGTTCGTAGGCATTCTTACAGACCTCATCGGCGACCTCGTCAGCTCGCCCGAACCGATTGAGATTAAGATTTTCAGCGAAGACACGAAGGCGCTCGACGCGAAGGCCGAAGAGGTTGAGACTTCGATTCAAAAAGTGCAGGGCGTCGTGGACACGAATCCCGGCGTCGTCGTGAGCGGCCCGGCTGTGACCTTTAAAGTTGACCCGCAACGCGCAGCACAGTTTGGCGTCACAGCCTCGGACGTGGCCGCAGCCGTGACGACCGCGATGTCGGGCGACACTTCATCGTCCATACTCCAGCAGGGACGGCTCATCAACGTCCGCGTCATCTTTCCGGCAGAGGTGCGCACGTCGCTCGAAGCCCTGCGCGGGCTTCAGATTCGCTCCTCTTCGGGCACGCTCTTTCGTCTCGATCAGGTGGCCGAAGTGGCATACGACAAAGGGCAGACGGAGATCAACCGCGAGGCGCTCAGGCAGTACGTTCCGGTCACGGCGCGGCTCGAAGGCAAAGACCTCGGCACGGCCATCGCGGAGATCAAGACCGAGCTCGCCAAAGACGTGAAGTTTCCGGCGGGGATGACGGTCGAGTACGGCGGACTGTATCAGGAGCAGCAGGCAAGCTTTCGCGAACTGATGCTCTCGCTCGTGCTCGCGGTTGTGCTGGTCTTCATCACGCTCCTGATCGAGTTTCGCTCATTCGCGCATCCGGTCTCTATCGTCGCGGGCGCAGTGCTCGCGCTCGGCGGCGTGCTGCTCGGACTCTTTCTGACGGGCGAGACGCTCAACGTCGTCTCTCTGATGGGCATGATTATGGTCGTCGGCATCGTCGCCAAGAATGGCATCCTGATGCTCGACGCGGTGGAGGAACATCTGGCGGAAGGCGACTCGTTGCGCGCGGCGCTCGTGCGTTCAGGCCGCAGACGTTTCCGCCCGGTGCTGATGACGAGCCTCGCGGCAATTCTGGGAATGCTCCCGCTCGCGCTCGCCATCGGCGCGGGCGCAGAGCTCTTGCAGCCGCTCGCCATCGCAGTCATCGGCGGCCTCGCCGTCGCGCTGCTTCTCTCGCTCGTGGTGACGCCGACCATCTACGTCATGTTGCGGCGCGAGCCTGTCAGGTAAGCTTTGAAGACGCTATGAAAAACGTGAACGGGCGCAAAGCCGGAATCGCTCTCTTCGTCAGTCTGGCGCTGGCGGCGGGCGTGCTCGTCCTGCTCTCATGGCTGGCTGAGGAAGTCCTTGAAGGAGACACGCAGCGCTTCGACGAACAGGTGCGCGTGCTGATTAATCAGCACGCCGCGCCTCAACTCACCGCCGCCATGCGCGTCATCACGTACTTCGGCTCGACGATTGTCATCTCGTCGCTCAGCGTGTGCGGCGTCGTCGGTCTCTACCTGATGAAGCGGCGACGCGCGGCGCTGTTGCTGCTCGTCACGATGGCGGGCGCGTTGATTTTGAATGGGGTGCTTAAGCTCTCTTTCCACAGGGCCCGGCCAGCGCCCTTCTTCAATTTGGGGGCTCCGGCTTCATACAGTTTCCCGAGCGGGCATGCGCTCTATTCGTTCTGCCTGTTCGGCACACTGGCCGCCATCATCAGCCGTCGCGTGCAGAGCACATGGACACGCACCGCTGTCTGGGCGGCGGCGGCGCTCATTGTAGTGCTGGTGGGATTTTCGCGAATTTATCTGGGCGTTCACTATCCGAGCGATGTGATCGAGGGCTACGCGGCGGCCTTCTTCTGGGTCATGGCGGTGGCGCTGGCAGACAGGCTTTTCTTCAACTCTTCAACCGGAGGTAAATCATAATGTCAATCAAGTGGCGCAGCTCATTTTTTCTCCTCCTCAGCTTCATTCTCTGCGGGGTAACTCTTCAGGCACAGAGCAAGAATCAATCAGGCTATCGCGTGATGAAGCAATACCAGCTCGGCGGCGAGGGCGGTTGGGACTACCTGACCATGGACTCGAAGAATCGCCGCCTCTACGTCTCGCACGCGACGCACGTCTTGGTCGTCAACGCAGACACGGGCGCAATTGTCGGCGACATCCCGGACACTCCCGGCGTGCATGGCGTCGCAGTCGTAGATGACGCCGGCAAGGGCTATGTCAGCAACGGTCGCGCCTCGACCGTGACGGTCTTCGACCTCAAGACTTTGAAGGCGCTCAAGCAGATTCCGGTCGGCAAGAATCCGGACACGATCATCTACGACGAAGCCTCGAAGCGCGTCTTCACCATGAACGGCGCGAGTCAAGACGTGACGGCGATTGACGTGAAGACGGACACGGTCGCGGGCACGCTCGCGCTCGGAGGCCGCCCGGAGTTCGCCGTCACGGACGAGCAGGGCAACGTCTTCGTCAATCTCGAAGACAAGAGCGCCATCGTCGAGTTCAATTCACGAAAGCTGGCGGTCGAAGCCAACTGGCCCGTCGCGCCCGCAGAGGAGCCTTCCGGTCTGGCGTTTGACCGCAAGCACCGGCGGCTCTTCTCCGTCGGCTCGAACAAGCTGATGGCCGTCGTCAATGCCGACACGGGAAAGGTTTTGACGACCCTGCCCATCGGGAGCGGCGTGGACGCTGCCGCCTTCGATCCGGAAACGGGATTTATCTTCAGTTCGAACGGCGAAGGCACGCTCACCATCATGCACGAAGACTCGCCCGACAAATACTCTGTCGTCGAAACCGTCACGACGCAGAAGGGGGCGCGCACGATGGCTCTCGACCCGAAGACACACCAGGTTTATCTGGTGACGGCAGAGTTCGGCCCGCCGCCCGCCCCAACACCGGAGCACCCACGCCCGCGCCCCAGCATCGTGCCGGGAACATTCAAGCTCCTTGTCATCGGCAAATAGGTTGGCCCGGTCTTAACGTGATGAGGGCCACATGGCTAGCAGGAATGAAGGGGTGATTATCTACTTGACACCAGACAGACGTTCTATCTCTCTATCTTGATCAAGCTCGCTGAATCATTGCGAAATTCGCGACTAACCACTTGCGTCAAGTAGACAATTACCATTCGTTGTTTCTAAGATTCATTTCATTTGATCTAACAGTGCTCAATCCGAAATTCTGGTAATGATTCACTTTCAAAAAATTCCCTGCAAAGGTGTACATGACCGGCACTTCTGTTAGCTCAATCCTGTGTGCCAAAGGTGTGCCAACTCATCAAAACTAGGCCAAACGCAGCCGTATGGAGGACAATTAGGGTTGGCCTTAAGCCTAACAGAAACGCACTTTAGCAAACTCAGCCATACTCAGCCAAAGTGCTGAAAAAGATTTGTAAACTGCGGGTCGGGGGTTCAAATCCCTCCACCGGCTCCAACAGAATCAACAAGTTAGGGCAGCCCGATGGCTGCCCTAAGTTTTGGTAATTATCTACTTGACGCATGATGGGAGATTTATCGAACACCACCATTCAAAATAGATGAAGAATTGCCACATTGCTGATTAACCATTTGTATCAGGTAGATAATTACCATCTATTAACTTTATCCGGTCAAAATAAGTCTGCTATGTGTCAGGTCATTGTCATAGCGCGGTAGCAATCCGCAGACACTGACCATAAATGTTCTAACTATAAAAGGGGCGCTCCTTGTGGGCGGCCCCTCTCGTTTGGTAAGAGATAGCAAAGCTGGCCCGTAGAAGATTCTAATGAATCAGCTTTGCTAATACCTCCGTAGCCGGAGTCGCCAGCTCTTAGATTATATCTACTTCAACGTCACTGCCCTGGACGCCGCTCCTCCCGCGCTGCTCCTCACAGTGATGTTCTGCGGATTCGTCTGCCCCGCAAACTTCCCGCTGTATCGGCCTCCACCATCGTTCTGCAACGTACCGATGAGCACATTCGTTGAAGTCACATAACATTTCAGCGTCGCACTCGAATTGCTGCTGGTCGCTTGAACTCGCAACTCACGGTTGCCGCTGGCGTACTCGGCCACTTGGATCGCCACCGTGTCAACGGCCACCGGCGGCGTTACCGTCAGCGTGGCGGTTCGAGTAATGCCGCCGAAGGAAGCAGAGATTGTCACGGTAGAGGAGGCCGTGACAGGATTGGTCATCACGTTGAAGGTCGCGCTCGTCGCGCCCGCCGGAATCGTCACGCTCACAGGGACGCTGGCGACAGCCGTGTTGCTGCTTGAGAGTGACACCAACGCGCCGCCGCCCGGGGCGGCAGAGCTTAGCATCACGGTCACGTTAGAGGCGTTTCCGCCGACGACACTTG
>JAFBAJ010000744.1 GCA_019247865.1 Acidobacteriota bacterium | reverse complement strand
GACCGTAAGAGGTCTTCTGGCGGCTGAAGCCGACGGACTTCAACTGTGCGTCGTCGAGTTGCAGGAAGCTTTCGGGCGTCAGCGGGCGCGCGACGGCGCACAGTCGCTCGAAGGCTGCTCGCGCAGAGGAGAGCGAGACCTGTTGCTCCAGGATGATATGCAGCAGCGTTGGAAAGCCCTGCGGGCGATCCCAGAGTGGCGGCGGGCCGTGCTCTGCCGCGATCTGCGCGAGGTCCGGGTCGAGAGCGGCTACATGGTCAACCGCACGCACCAGCGCTCTCCGGTCAAGCCAGGACTTTGGCATACCGAATCCCCTCCTCGATTAACTATAGACATTTCCCGCAAAGGCGCAAAGACGCAAAGAAAGACTTTTAGGTGGTGACCTAAATTCAACTCTCTGCGTGAACTCTGCGCCTCTGCGTTGAGAGAAGGCTGCAACATACTCAACGCAGAGACGCAGAGAAGTCGCTGAGAGACACTGAGAAAAACAATTTAGGACACTACTGACTTTTGAGCTGTTCTTTGCGTCTTTGCGCCTTTGCGAGATACTGTTTTTGGTACTCCATCCGGATACTACGTAGAAGGAGCGAAACTTGAATCGGACTCTCTATCTCGTGCGGCATTGTCAGGCAACGGGGCAAGCGCCGGAAGCTCCTTTAACATCCGAAGGTCTTGCTCAGGCGCAGATGCTTGCAGAATTTTTATCGGGGAGTTCGATTGAGCGGATAGTGTCCAGTCCTTTTACGCGGGCCGTTCAGTCAATCGAACCTTTGGCTCAACGTTTGGGTCTGGAGATAAAGATGGATGGCCGATTGATCGAGGCAGCCCTCAGTACAATTGACTATCCCGATTGGCTTGACCGGCTACGGTCTACTTTCTCTGACTTCGATCTCTCATTTGAAGGAGGAGAGTCCGGCCGGGCTGCAACAGCGCGCGCTGTTGCCGCGATGAGTGATGCATTACAGTCAGGGACGGATTCAACGTTGATTGTCACGCACGGTCGACTGATGACCTTGATTTTGAAACACTTCGATCCCACCTACGGGTTTGAAGACTGGAGGAAGCTTAGTGCACCCGATGTGTATCGAGTGACTTTGAAAGATGGCGGCTCAGATGTGGAGCGTCTCTGGAAGTAACCCACGCTAACCGCGCCCTGACATCTTGACGGAGGGCCAGTCATAAGTATTTTCCCGAACGGCGCGGTAATTGGCTTATCAACAATTCAACTCTCTGCGACTTCTCTGCGTAAACTCTGCGCCTGCGGCGTTGAGTACTTGGCAGCATCATCTCAACGCAGAGGCGCAGAGTTTACGCAGAGGAAAGACAGAGAAAATCGGAGAAATCGTCAAGACGAATCGGATTTTGCCCTCGGACGATGAATCTGCGACGTGCCGGCTCGGTTAATAATGAGATCAGGAAATCAACGCATGCCGCGTGACGGCTTCCGCTTGGCGACAGCTCATAAATTCCACCTTCGAGAAGTTCAAGGCGGGCATCCGAACAAAAGATGCTCGCCTCGCCCATGCGCTCGTACTTGGCAACTGTAATCCAATGCTTTGCCAGTTGCCGTGACATGGCTGTCGCTCTCCCTCTTTAGTCTTCCTCTTCCGCTCTGATGCGGCCCTCGGCGCGTGCCTGTTCGACGATCTTCTGCGCGATCTGGCCGGGCACCTGGTCGTAGTGCGAGAACTGCATGTGGTAGGAGCCGCGCGCGGCCGTGATGGAGTTGAGTTTCGATTGATAATCGAGCATCTCCGCCATCGGCACCTGCGCCTTGATGACCTGCTGGTTGGAGCGCATCTCCATCCCCTGCACGCGCCCGCGACGCGAGTTGAGGTCGCCCATGATGTCGCCGCTGTACTCCTGCGGCGAGGTGACTTCGACATCCATGATCGGTTCGAGCAGCGTCGGCCGGACCTTATCAATCGCGGCGCGGAAGGCTTTGCGCCCGGCCGCGCGGAAAGAGTGCTCGTCCGAGTCCACCGTGTGATACGAGCCGTCCACCAGCACCGCCTTGAAGTCCACCATCGGATAACCCGCGACCGCGCCCGAAGCCGCAGCATCCACGATGCCTTTCTCAATCGCCGGGCGGAAGTTCTGCGGCACAGCGCCGCCGAAAATCTTGTCCTCGAAGACAAATCCTTCACCACGCGGCAACGGCTCAAAGATGACCTTGCAATCGCCGAACTGCCCGCGTCCCCCGGTCTGCTTCTTGTGGCGTCCCTGCACCTCTGCGCGCGCCGTGATCGTCTCCTTGTACGGAACTTTCGGCGGATGCAGTGTGACTTCGACGCCGTAACGCTTCCGGAGCTTGTCGATTACGGTCTCGACGTGGAGCTGGCCTGAGCCGGAGAGCAGGAACTCTTTGGTCTGCGCGTCGCGGTCGAAGTGGAGCGCCGGGTCTTCCTCCAGAATCTTATGCAGCGCGACGGAGATCTTCTCTTCGTCCTGGCGCGACTTGGGCTCGATGGCGAAGGCGATGGCGGCCTCCGGATATTCCACGCCGTCGTAAACGATGGGCGCGGCCTTGTCGCACAGGGTGTCGCCGGTCTGCGTGTCCTTCAATTTCACGCAGGCGATGATGTCGCCCGCGTGCGCTTCGTCGATCTTGTCGAGCTGTTTGCCCTGCACGGAATGGAGCGCGCCGAGCCGCTCCATCGAGCCGTGCGAAGAGTTGAAGACGTTGGCGTCGTGCTTGACCATTCCGCTGATGATGCGCATCACGTTGATGCGTCCGGCGAACGGGTCTGCGACGGTGCGAAAGACGTAGGCCGAGAAGGGCTCGCTGTCCGCGTACTTGCGCGTCAGCGGCTCGCCGCCGTCGCCGTCCACAGAGGCGCGTCCGTGCTCGGCTTCATGCGCCGCGGGGTTCGGCGCGAGATCGACGATGTGGTCGAGCAGCGTTTGCAGGCCGACGAGCGTCGTCGAAGAGACCGCGAAGACCGGACAGAGCTTGCTGCGCTCGATGGCTTTTCTGACGTTCGGCACGATGTCCTCTTCGGGCAGCGTCCCCTCCTCGAAATACTTCTCCATCAGCGCGTCGTCCGATTCCGCGACCAGCTCGATCAATCTCTCTCGCGTCTTGTCCACGATCTCGCGCCCGTCGGACGGAATCTCGATCTCTTTGGCCTTGCCTTGCTCGTCGTATTCATAAGCCTTCATGTGCAGCACGTCCACGACGCCGCGAAAGTCCTTCT
>JAFBAJ010000201.1 GCA_019247865.1 Acidobacteriota bacterium | reverse complement strand
TGCGCGCGCCTCCTGGATGTTGGCGCAGATGCCCGTCCCGACCTCGATCATGGACTGAATCATCTCCGGCTTGATCTTCTCGCCCAGGATCATCTTGCCCTCGTCCAGAAACTCCGAGACGTGCGAACGCAGCTCGCGCGTTTTCGGATCCACGATCTGAAACTCTTCTTCAATCCCAAGCGTGTATTGGTCAAACATATTTTCGTCTCCCTTCAAAGGGCCTTTCGGATGGACTTCCAGTCGGGCGTCTCGCCGCGCAGCTTCTCGTGCAACAGATGCCGCCACGCGTTGAGCGGCGAAGCCCACGGATTATACAGGTCGAAATGGACGCCCCACTTCAGCGCGTTGCTGTCCGTGTGAAGAAAGTGCAGCGAGGCGAGCAGCTTCCCGCGTTCGAGAAAGCCTCCCGCGTTGTCGCTGTGATTGGCAAAGAGCGTCGTGAAATCTCTGCGCCCGCGCAGCGATGACGCCAGCAGCGGCCAGGAGGTAAAGCTCATCCCGACGCCGCCTATCCCGTACACATTGTCAATCCGACGCACAGCGTCCCACAACCCAAGCTCAGAGAGGCGACGCAGGAGAATCAGCAGAGCTTCCCTCTTATCCTCCGCCAGGCAATCGAAGGCCGCCGCTTCGCACTCCTGCCCGTACAGCCCTTCGAGCTTGCGTGCCAGCGCCCGGCGCGTCTCCTCTGTCAAATCCCGCCAACGCATTCCAAAGAATCTGTGCTCACATTAACTCTGCGGCAGCTCGCGCTCCATCAGCTCGCGGTCTTTTTCCGTCAGGCCGTGAAAACGCACGCCGACGCCGCGCCCGGGATTGCTGTAGACCACTTCGGCATTGACGATGACCTGCTGCTCGTTGCCGAGAGGAATCCGCAGGGTCAGGAGCGCGCCCTCCGGCAACTCGGCCTGCGTGTTCATGTAGAGCCCGCCGAGGCTGATGTCCTTCGTCCTGGCGATGCCGGTCGCGTCGGCTCCGTCAAAGAACACGTCTACGAGCAGGCGCGAGCGATCAAACGAGCGCCGCTCGTCCTCTTCCCGCCAACGCGGTAGCGAATCATGTTCGTCGGCCACTGTGTCACCTTTCAGGTGGTCTCAGGACTTGGGCCTTTGGTCTTTGATGTCTCGCACATCTTGAATTATCTCATTCAAGGTTGAACTGCGTGCAAAGAACAAAGCGCAAAGACCTAAGACCGCTTTTCAATAATGTACGTCGGCACCATGCCGCCGCCGGATGAAACGTTGGCGAGCTCCGTATACGAGAGGCGCGTGAAGGCCGAGCGCACCTGTCCGTAAAAGAGCAGCGGGTCGAGGTCTACGAGCTGTTCCGCAAACTCGATGGAGCCGTCCGCCTGCAAGGCCGGAAAGACTTCGCGCGCGGTCGGAACCCTCTCCTGCACCAGATAGTCGCCGTTCGAGAGCGCGTCACGCATCGCTTCGTTCCAGGCGATCTCGTCCGTGTTCCAGCCGATATAGATGCCGTGCCCGCCGTAATCGTCATTGGGCTTGAGGACGAGCCGATCCCGGTTCGCCAGGATGAATTCGAGCAGGTCGACTTCTTCACCGAAGTAGTCGCACTTTTCCGCGCGCACCTTGCGCGTCCACGGGACGTGCGCGCGAATAGCTTCCCTCTCAGCTTCCGAAAAGAGCTGCGCGTGCCGCGCGTCCGTCAGGACGGCGAAGATGGCTTTCTTGTGAACCAGCTTCGAGCGAAAACTATTGACCAGACAGATCGCGCCGGCCTTGTAGGCGTCGAAGAGCGCGGGGCTCTCGTCGATGATCGGCAGATACTCGTTGACCAGCAGGCGCTTGTAGACGATGTCGATCTCGAAATCGCGAAAGCGCAGGCGACCGTCCGTGAATTCCAGATCGTCGGGCGAGCAGATGACAGAAGGGTGGCCCCGGCTCTCAAAGAATTCTCTGAAGAGCTCGAACTCCTGCGTCGTCGGCACGTCCTTCAAATCCACGATGGCGATCTGCGGCGTGCGCTCGGCCTTGCGCCCCAGGTACTCCTCGTGCGCGCGCAGGAGCACGTCCAGCATGTACTGTCGCCCGTAGAGCGGCCGGACGCTGTACTCTTCCGCGAAGCGCTTCATCACGGGCAGCGCGGAGAAGATATCGTAAGCCGCGTCCGCATAAGCGATGCCCGCGGGGCTCTCGCCGTTCAGCTCGACGAAGCTGTAGGCGTTGTCCGTCAGGAAAGAGTCGAGCCGCGCCGTCGGCGAGACTTCACGATAGCCCGGATCGATTGCTACCAGCTCGCGCTCCTTCTCCGTCAGGCCCAGCTCGTCCAGCAGCGCGTCGTTCTCAACGGCCGCGTCCTTGACTTTCTGAATCGCGCTCCAGACCGTTTCGCAGATGCCCGTCACGCGCGCCCAATCGGCCTCCGTGACGAAGTGCGGGCGCAGGTAGGGCGAGAGGCGGCGGCCACCGAAAATGAGGCGGGCGCGCTCCAAACCTTCGTCCAGCATGACCCGCGAAGATTCTGCGAGGTCTTCGTCCCTCAGCAGCTCGTGATACCGCGAAACGGCCGTATGCAGCATAGAATCTGAGTTAAATTCTTTCTCTCGAAGTTTATGAACGAGCGTCGTGTGTGGACTAGATTAGCACAGAATAAAGACGCAAAGGAAAGCGTTCAAGCTCTTCTTTGCGTCTTTGCGCCTTTGCGGGAAACTTATTCTTTACCGTTGGCTGGAAGGTCGACTTCCATCTTCTGACCGTTGCGCACGATGTTGAGCACGGCTTTCGCAGGCAGGCTGGCGGGAGGATTGCCCTCCGTGAGCGATTGGCCGTCGATGGCTTCGATGACATCACCCGCGAGCAGGCCGGCGCGTGCCGCGGCGCTCTCAGGATGGACGAAGACGACCAGCAGGCCGCCGCTCGACTTGAGATGCGCGGCCAGTTTCGGCGTGATGGCGAGCGTTTCGAGGCCGCGTGCGACCAGCGGGTCGGCGCTCGTCAGGCGCGCGGCGCGCTCTTCGGCCGCTTCCATCTCAAGCACAGGGTTGAGCGATTCGCTGAGCTTGACGGTCACGATGCGCGGCTTGAGGCTCCTGGGCCCGACGACCGTGAAACGGACAGGAGCTTTGGTTCCGCCCGCTTCCCTGAGCAGCGATGAGAAATCCTCTGCGCTCCTGACGACGCCCGCGTTGACACGCGTCACGACATCGCCCGCGCGCAGGTTGGCGAACCAGGCCGGCGTCTGAGGCGGCACGGAGGTCAGGACGACGCCCGTGCCCTGTCCGGTCAGCTTGTAAGCCTCAGAGAGTTTCCAGCCGACGCCCACGAGCTGTTCGGGCGAGACTCCCGCGAGGGCTGCTCCGCGCGCGCCGAG
>JAFBAJ010000697.1 GCA_019247865.1 Acidobacteriota bacterium | reverse complement strand
CGTCTCGTTCACGCTGACGCCGATGCTCGCGGCGCGCTGGATCAAGAGCAAGGAAGAGCCGCTGCCCGCGAACACCGGGAGCGAGCCTTCGGAGGGAGATGCGCCCGCGCTCCTGGCGAACGAGTCGCGCGTGGTGGTGTCTGAGAGGGATGCTGAGCAGAATGTTCACGACGATGAGAGCTATGCTGACGAGAGCGTCGACGGCGGGCATGATTCGGATTCCAAGCAGGGGCGCTTCTATCGTCCCATCGACCGGACTTATATGTGGATGCTGCGCTGGTCGATGGCTCATCGCTGGGTCGTCGTCATCGTGTGCGCGGTGGTCATCGTTTCGATCTGGCCGCTCTTCAAATGGGTCGGCTACAACTTCCTGCCGGACGAAGACGAGTCGGCTTTCCAAATTTCTCTGCGCGCGCCCGAAGGGACGAGCCTCGCGGCGACGCAGAGCATCCTCGACCGCATCTCGCGCGACGTGCGCGAGCAGATTCCGGGCGTGCAGAACACGCTCGCTCTGGCCGGCTTCGGTCGCGGCGGCGGGCCGAACTCCGGCACCGTCAACGTGAGCCTCAAGCCGGTCAAGGAGCGCAGCGCATCGCAGAGCGATCTCATCAATCGCACGCGGCAGATGATTCAGAAGCGCAAGTATCCTAAGGAATATCAGATCGGCGTCTCCGGCACGTCGAGCATCGGCGCGAGCATCGGGACGGGGCGCGGCGGCTCGCAGGTCGGCCTCTTCATCAGCGGCCCGGACATCCAGAAGCTCGACGAATATTCAAAGAAGCTGGTGGACCAGCTCAAGCAGGACAACAAGTTCCGCGACGCAGACCGCTCGCTCCAGCTCGGCAGCCCCGAAGTGCGCGTGCTGATCGACCGCCAGCGCGCGGGTGACCTCGGCGTCAAGGCCGGCGACGTGGCGCAGGCTCTGAACACGCTCGCCGCAGGGCAGCGCGTGACGACCTTCAGCGAGAACTCGGAGCAGTACGACGTGACCGTGCAGGCCGAAGAGGAGTTTCGCCGCACGCGCGAGGGGCTCAACAATTTCACCGTCGCCTCTTCGACGGCGGGCACTGTGAGCCTGGACAAGCTGGTGGAGATACAGGAGGGCAAAAGCCCGGCCTCGATTGATCGTCTGAATCGTCAGAGACAGGTCACGATTTCAGCAGCGCCTGCGCCCGGAGCCTCTGAGGCGGACGCCATCGCGGCGATGCAGAGTTACGCGAGCGGCCTCAACATGGAGGCGGGCTACCGGACGGGCGTGACGGGACAGTCGAAAGAGCTGCAACGCGCGAACCAATCTTTCATGCTCGCGTTCCTGCTCTCGTTCGTCTTCATGTACCTGATTCTGGCGGCGCAGTTCGAGTCGTTCATACACCCTGTGACGATTCTTCTGACGCTGCCGCTCTCGATTCCGTTCGCGCTCCTCTCGACGCTCATCGCAGGGCAGCGGCTCAACATCTTTTCCGCGCTCGGCATCCTGCTCCTCTTCGGCATCGTCAAGAAGAACGCGATTCTGCAAATAGATCACACGAACGAGCTGCGCGCGCACGGCATGGATCGTTACGACGCCATCCTGCAAGCCAACCGCGACCGCCTGCGCCCGATCCTGATGACGACCATCGCGCTCGTCGCGGGCATGATTCCGTTGATCCTCGGAAGCGGCGCGGGCGCGGCGACGAACCGCTCGATTGGCGTGCTGGTGGTGGGCGGACAGAGCTTGTGTCTGCTTTTAACCTTGCTGGCCGTGCCGGTCTTCTACTCGCTCTTCGAGGACGCGAAGGAGTCGCGCGTGTGGGGCCGCATCGGCGCGCGGTTCAGCAATTTTACGGGAGGCGCGGGGCGTCGTTTCTCGGAAGCTTACGCGAGCCTCTTCGCGCGCAAGTCGAAAGCGCCTAAGCGCAAGCCCGCAAAGGATAGATATGTTGATCAAGCTTCAGGCGATTAAGACAGTGAGAAAGAACTTGCCACAGAGCCACAGAGACAGAGAGACGGACAAGAAAGAGAAGCGTTATCTCCTTCTTAAAAATCTCTGTGGCTCTGTGGCTCTGTGGCTCATGATATTTTTCGTCGCTCCGGTAGTGACGTTTGCACAGCAGCAGACGCAGCCGGGCACGCCGCCGCCTTCGACCACGCAGTTGCCGCCGAACTCTGCGAGCGCGCCCGTGCGTCCCGACAACGAGGCGCAGCAGAGCACACAGCCGCAGACCGGCGTCGACCAGCAGCGTCAACAGACGACGCCCAACACGCAGGGGCCGCGCCCGCCCTCGCCGCAGGTCGCGCCGTCATCGCAGCAGACCGCGCCGGGACAGCAGCAGCCGCAGACGGCCACGCCCGCCGGGACGACCGCGCCCCAAACAGGCACGCCGGGAACGACCGCGCCGGTGAACGGCGTGCAGCAGACTCCGCAGCAGAACGTGGGCGTCTCAGGTGGCATCGCTCCGGCAGAGCTGCCTGTGGAGCCTCCGCCCGTCGCGCCGAACTTCAAAGCGCAGGAGCGCCCGCTGCCGTCCGCCGAGAGAGTCGGCGTGGACATCAACGACCAGACGCCGTTGACGCTCAACGAAGCCATCGGCCTCGCGCTCCAGAACAACAACAACATCGATGGCTCGCGCATCAACGTCCAGATCGCAGAGTTTCAACTGAGAGCCGCGCGCGGCGTCTACGATCCGGTCTTCTCTTCCGAGAGCTATTTCGAGAGCCGCACGACTCCAACCAGCTCGACTTTAGGCGGCGCGCAGAACGGCTCCGTCCAGCAGACGGACGCGACGGGTGCGGTACGCCTCGGCGGCTTTTCGCCGTTCGCGGGCGGCTCGTACCAGCTCGATTTCTCTTCGACGCGCCTCACGACCAACAACCAGAACGTGACGCTCAACCCGCAGTTCCCGACGGCGCTCACCTTCACTTACACGCAGCCCTTGTGGCGCGGCCGAAGCATTGACAACAATCGCCGCACCATCGAGATCGCGAAGAAGAACCTCTCTTTGACCGACGCGCAGTTTCGCCAGCAGGCAATCGAAGTCATCGCGCAGGTCGAGCAGGCTTACTGGGAGCTGGTCTTCTCGCTCCGCAATCTGCAGGTGCAGATCGACGCCGTCAAGCAGGCGCGCTTACAGGTCGAGAGCAATCAGCGGCTGGTCGAGAAGGGCGTCCTCGCGCCGATTGACATCGTCGCCGCCAGCACGCAGGTCACGACCTTCGAGCAGAACGTCTACACCGCGCAGGAGGCCGTCACGCGCGCCGAGAATACTTTGAAGACGCTGATTCTCCCGGATCGTAAAGCGGAGCTGTGGTCGCGCCCGCTGACGCCGGTCACGCCGATCAATCTCGAAGCCCCGCGCGTCCCGCTCGAACAGGCGCTCGCGGCTGCGATGCAGAATCGGCCGGAGATCGCACAGCTCCAGACCAACGCCGAGATCAACCAGGTCGACACAAAGTTTTTCCGCGACCAGACGAAGCCGCAGATCGATCTCATCGGGACGGTCACGTCGGTCGGGCTCTCCGGCACAGCTGTTCAGGCGGGCTCGAACCCGAACAGCACGAATGCTGTGCTGCGCGCACGCGTCAATCAGCTCTCGGCGCTCGCCGGACTGCCGCCGCTCCCGGACAGCACCGGCACTACCGTCGCGCCGAATCTGGTCGGCGGCCCGAACAGGTCTCTGGCCGAAATCTTCGGTCTGGATTTTCCGACCTATCGCGTCGGCGTGCGTATCGAGATACCTTTGCGCAACCGCACGGCCGAAGCTAATCTGGGCGAATCGCTCGCCGTCGGCCGCCGGATCGAGAACCTGCGCGCGCAACAGGAGCAGGTCATCGAAGCCGAGGTGCGCAACGCGACGCAGACTTTGCGTTCGGCTGAGGCGAGGCTCGCCGCAGCGGCCGCCGCGCGCTCTTCCGCCGAGCAGCAGTACGAGAGCGAGCAGCGACAGTTCAAAGCCGGAACGACGACCGTCTACCTGGTTCTGCAAAGACAGACCGAGCTGTTGGCCGCGCAGGGGCGCGAGTTGCAGGCGCAGACAGACCTCAACAAAGCCATCTCGGACTTTCAGCGCGCGACCGGCAGCACACTCGAAGCGAACAACGTCGCCGTCCGCGACGGCTCGCACCCGACCGAGTTCCAGTTTCATCCCCCGGCCTTTACCGGCGTCAGCATCTACGGCGCATCGAGTCCGAAATGAGAGACCTAAAAGAAAGTCTCACGCAAAGGCGCAAAGGCGCAAAGGAAGACAAGTTGCTTGCCTTTGCGCCTTTGCGCCTTTGCGTGAGATGTCTTCCTGTTCTTCTGCTTCTCTTCTCTACCGCCTGCCAATCGAACAGCAATAGCTCTTCGCGCGGCATCATCATCGTCAACTCGCCCGTGACCGGCGAAGTGCGCCGCGTGCTCGTGCGCGAGGGAGCGTCGGTCAACGAAGGCGCGGCGCTGTTTGAGATCGCGGTCATCAGCGAAGCTCCGACCGTCAAGCCTTCGCCCGGCGAAGACCCGCAGCAGCGCGCGGCCCGCACAGTCGAAGCCGCGCAGTCCGACATCGAAAAGGCACGCGCCGAAGTCGTGCGCACGGAGATCGAAGTCAATCGCCTGACGCCGCTCGTCGCTTCCGGTGACGCACCGCAGGCGCAGCTCGACGGCGCGCGCGCAGAGTACGAACGCGCACAGCAGCGCCTGCGCCAGGCTCAATCCGCCGCGCAGAACGCGCAGGCCGGACTCGTCGCCGCGAGACAGCCGACCGCGCAGCAGCCCGCGCCACCTTCCGCCACAGCCCCGACCGAGCAGCTCGTGACGGCACGCGCTTCATCCGCCGGAACCGTCAGCGCGATCAGCATCCAGCCGGGACAACGCGTCACCGCCGGTCAGCCTTTAGCCACCCTGCGAGCCGAATAATTTTTTCGAGGAGAGATGAGCGAGACTGTTTCCGACGTTTGCAATATCGGCTCGCGCGAGCGGAGCAAGCGCCGCCTGCTCGGCTTCGTCGCGCTGACGGCGGGCATCGCGGCGGCCTTCGTGCTCGTCGTCTACGATGCTCCGCGCTGGTGGCGGCTGGTGATCTTCCCGCTGATCTGGCTCGGCGGGCTGGGCCTGATGCAGGCGCGCGACAAGGTCTGCATCTCGCTCGCCGCACGCGGCATGCGCAACATGGATGCGGGCGAAGAGAGCATCGCGGACGCACAGCTCGCCGCAGAGCTTCGTCACAAAGCGCGCAGCATCAATCGCCGCGCGCTCATCACAGCCGTCCTGATTACGATTCTCGCGCTGGTTTTCCCGGCGAAGTAGACAGCACCTTTCAGTCGAAGATCAGGTGAATGCCTCCCTGTTCCACCGGGACGAAAGTGGTGTCCACGCCGAACACTTCCCGAATGCGGTCGGTTGTCAGAACCTCTGCGGCCGTGCCGCTTGAGACGACGCGCCCGTCATTCAGCAACACTATCCGGTCTGCAAAGCGCGCGGCCAGATTCAGGTCGTGCACCACTCCGACCGTGACCAGATCCGTTGCTTCAGCGAGTGCGCGAACCTTCTTCATGAATTCGAGCTGATGCCGGATGTCCAGAAAGGTCAGCGGCTCATCCAGAAAGAGGTAGCGGCAAGAGACCTGCAAGTCACTCGCCCTGTCGCGCCATAATTGCGCCAATACCCGCGCGAAGTTGACGCGCTGGCGCTCGCCGCCGCTCAGCGTCCGGTAGTTGCGCGCGGAAAATTCCGACACGTCGCATAACTCCATGACCTCGTCCGTGATTCTCTCATCCACCGGGCCGGGTCGCCCTCCGAAATGTGGGTAGCGTCCCATCATGACCACTTCACGCACGGTCAGCGGGAACGCCACCTCGACGGCCTGCGAGAGGACTGCACGCCGTCTCGCCAGCTCCGGTTCGCTCGCGGTCCGGACATCAACGCTCTCGTACTCGACCCTTCCGGCCTGTGGACGCAGCAGGCGCGCCAGCACCTTAATCAAGGTTGATTTGCCTGCGCCGTTGGGGCCGATCAACAGATGTAATTTGCCCGGCGCAAACGAGACGGACACATCCGAGATGAGCGCCTTGTCGCCGATCTTAAAAGTGACGTGGCTGGCTTCCAGCATCAGTCTTCCCTCAGAACACGTACCGGCGGCGACGCAGCAGCCACAGGAAGACGGGCACGCCGACCGCTGAAGTCACGATGCCGATGGGCAGCTCGGCCGGTCGCAGCGAGAGTCTCGCGACCAGATCAGCCAGGCTCAGGAGCGTAGCGCCCAGCAGGGCGCTGCCGACAATCAGAAAGCGATTGTCAGAGCCGCGCAACATTCTCAGGATGTGCGGCACGACCAGCCCGACAAAACTGATGACGCCGGTGAAGGCTGTGGCGACAGCGACGATCACGACGTTGATGGAGAGAATGATCCATTTCAACCGATTCACGTTGACGCCGAGGTAGGTCGCCTCCTCTTCCCCGATCATCAGCGCGTTGAGCTGCTTACTGTAACGCAGTGCGATGAGTGTGCCGACGATGGTCGAGAGCGCGACGATTTCCACTGCGCGCCAGCTCGCGCCGGAAAGAGTGCCCAGACTCCAGAAGGTAATGGAGCGTGCCTGCGGGTCGCGCGCGATGTAAGACAGAAATCCGATGGCGCTCATCAGGAGCGCGTTGACCGCGAGACCTGTGAGCAGCAGCATCACAATCGAAGCTCTTCCATCTTCGCGCGAGCGCGCGAGCAGGAAGACCAGATACGTTGCGATGACGCCCCCCAGACACGCCGCGAGTGGAAGAGTCCACAGGCCCGTGCTCAGATTGAGCATGCCTCCGAGGACAAAGAAGAGAGCGGAGCCTAAGGCCGCGCCGCTGGATGTTCCGACCAGTCCCGGCTCGACAATCGGGTTGCGAAAAAGCGCCTGCATCAACGTGCCGCCAACGCCGAGGCTCGCGCCGACCAGCAGGCAGAAGATAGCGCGGGGCAGGCGCAGCTCCAGAAAAATACGTTGAGATAAAGTTGGTTCAGGTTGCCCTGGCAGGAGGGAAACGAGCGCGCGCCCGATCTCTGGAATTGAAAAATCTATCGCCCCGTAGCGAATCGACGCAGCCAGCACGAGGAGCAGGATGAGAGCTAAGACGAACAGAAGGCTTTGTCGGCTGCCACTTGGTGTTGTCACTTTTGATGAATGAGTGCGGCCACTTTCTCTATATTTTCTCCGGAACGCGGGCCAAAATACATCAGCACGTTCTCTTCCACGCGATAGATGCGATTATTCCTGGCAGCGTTGGAGGTCGTGACGCCCGGCAATGCTTTGATCTGATCGAGCGAGCCTTCCAGCCGGTCGAAGCCGTAATCCGTGACGAGGATCACGTCAGGGTTCGCCTGCGCAATGATCTCCGGCGAGGTCATGCGCTGCATGCCCTGCGCTTCAATCGCCATCGCTCCGCCAGCCCATTCTATCATCTGGCTGGCCGCCGCGCCGTCTCCTCGCCCACCCTTGCCGACGATCAGATAGACATTGGACGCGCGTCCGAAGTGTATGACCGCGACCCTCGGATGGTCTGTGCTCTGCTTAACCCGCTCAAGCGAAGTTGCCAGCTGAGAGTCAAGCGTGCGGCACAGCTCCTCTGCACGCGCTTCCCTGTGAAAGTATGCGCCCATTTCGCGCATGAGGGCCTTCGTCCCCTCGACCGAATCGTTCTTCGCGGTGAAGGTCTGCATGGTAAGGTTGAGACTCTTGAGCTGCTCGACGACCTGCGGCGGGCCGATATTGCCGTCATGAATGATGGCAGTCGGATGCAGCGAAAGAATCCCTTCGGCGCTCAGCGCCCGGTGATAGCCCACCGTCTGCACCTGCTTCACGTCCGGCGGATAGGTGCTGGACAAATCCACGCCGACGACCTGAGCCTGCGCTCCGAGCGCCCAGATAATTTCATTGTAGATCTGCGAGATGACGACGATGCGCTCGGCCTTCGCCTCGTTGCCGGGATTGGAGAAGCGCCCGCAGCTCGCGGACGAGACGAGCGTGG
Source organism: Acidobacteriota bacterium (assembly GCA_019247865.1). Lineage (GTDB taxonomy): Bacteria > Acidobacteriota > Blastocatellia > Pyrinomonadales > Pyrinomonadaceae > JACMLC01. Next base: position 593 of record JAFBAJ010000697.1, on the reverse strand, counting down.
CCGCAAGCAATGTCACCAGAAGAAGCTGTTTCATTCGTTTCCACTTAGAAGCTGTTAGAAAAAGCCTGGCCTCAGCTCCATGAGGAGCGAGATGTTCTCGCAGCTCCTTCTGGAGCGAGATGTTTCCGAAGCTCCGGAGGAGCTATATGTTTCTGAAGCTCCGTAGGAGCTATATGTTTATAGCCCGTCCAAGCTCTCTCAATCGAGCTCCGTCAGGAGCCAGACGTGTTTGCAGCTCCGTAGGAGCTATATGTTTATAGCCCCTCCAGTCTCCCACAGATGAGCTCCGTCAGGAGCGGAATATGTCGCTCCTATCGGAGCTCAATAATGTGGCGGCTGCGGGCTATAAACATGCCGCCGCTCTGCGGCTTTTAATCATCACCGCTCTGCGGCTTTTAATGATGCCGCGCTGAGGCTGCGGGCTATAAACATATCGCCGCGCTGAGGCTATAAACATTGCGCCGCTCTGCGGCTATAAACATGCCGCCGCTCCGCGGCTATCAATTATTCCGTCGTTCTGCGGCTGTTGAGACGATAAACATGTCGCCGCTCTCATGTCGCCGCGCTGCGGCTGTTGAAGCTACAAACACTTC
>JAFBAJ010000584.1 GCA_019247865.1 Acidobacteriota bacterium | reverse complement strand
GAGCGCCGTCACGTAGCCGCCGAGCACGGAGAAGAGGAGGCTGTAGAAGCCCGAAAAGAGCAGGAGGGGCACGTTCTCCACACGCCCGCCTCCGTTGTACAGGTGCGGGTAGAGGCTCATCATCAAGGCATCTGTTCCAAGTGCGGTCACCATCCACGTCACGCTCCCGGCGATGACGGCAAGAATGCTTCTCAACATGATCTTCTCCAGAATTAAGAGGGTTTGCGTCCGGCTGCGAGCAAGGCGATGGCCTTCTCTATGCGGCGCGTGCGCGTCTCGGGGCGCTTGGCCTCTTCGATGGCCTTGACGTGCTCTTTGCGATGCGTGTAGCTGAGCTTCTCCCACATCGCGCGCGCCTCCTTGTTGGCTTTCAGTGCGCGTGCAAAGTCCTGCGGCGGGGTGATGACGCGCGGCTCTTCGTCGCGCTCCATGACGACGCTGATGGTCTGGCCGGCGACGGCCTTTGCGCCCGCCCGCGTCTCTTTGTTGACGACCATGTAGTGACAGCCTTCGCCCATCGGAAAGATCGAGCTGCGAAAAGCGAAGCCGTTGATCGTGCCGCGCACGGGGACGCGCGCGCGCGTGCCGAAAACTTTTTCGACGCTGAAGGGAATCTTGATGCCCGTCGCCTCGCTGCTCTCGTGCTTTTCGAGCAGCACGCGGAAACGCTTCGTCGGCATGACATCTTCTCCTCATCAGGAGATAAGGATTTGAGGTCTCAAAGCTGAACCCTCAAATCCTTATCTCCTGTTTGAAGCTTACGCACGCTTGAGCGTACGCGCGGACTGAGCTTTGCCGGACGCGGCGGATGCGGCTTCCTGTTTCGGCGTCGCGCCCTGCTGCATCTTCTCGATGCGTGCGGTGATGCGGCGGTCGAGGTCTGCGATCTCGTCCGGCGACAGGCGAAAGATGTTCGGCTGGTTGTGATAGAGCTTGGCTCCGGTCACGATGTCCGCCTGCTTGAAGCCGTGCGCTTCGGCTTTGGCGATGAGCTCCTGAATGGTCATCTGCGGCGGCACGATGGAGAGGCGCGAGGGCTTCTCTTCGAGCACCTCCGGCACTTCGACCGGCGCGGGCTTCTCAAAGGCCAGGTCGAGCGCAGCCTCGCCGCGCATGTGATCCAGAAAATCTTTGAACGAGATATCGCCAGACATCTCAAAGCCGACCTCGAAGGCGGAGCTGTTGCTCTTGACGATCTGGAAGACACGCGTGATCTCGCCGTCGCGCTCCTGCAAAGAGACCTCGACCATGATGTCCACGAAGTATTCGAGGCCGCTCGCCGTCATCGGCAGCACGCGCCCGACCTCGTTGTCCTCTTTGGCCTCTTTCCCTTTGGCCGGAATCTGATCCACGATGACGACCGATTTTCCGCTCTCGATGCAGAGGCGGCGCAACACGCCCTGCAAGACCATCTGGTCTGCCGCCAGCTCTTCCGCGGAAGGCTGCGCCAGGGGGTCGCCTGTGCGCTCGCGCACGGCCGAGACCATCTCGCTGTGCTTGGCGCTGAAGTAGCTCGCCCACGAATCGAGCGCGAAGCAGCCGTAGTTCTGCTCACGACCTTCGCCCGTCAGAGCCCAGTCAATGAAGTCCGGCAGCTCGTCCGGATGCTCGATCTCGAAGGCGTCGAACTGCGCGCCGACGCCCTTCAGGAGCCGCGCCTTCCGTTCCACGTCGAAGATGCAGAGGCGGCCCAGACCGGCCTCGGACATGCTGCGGATAAAGTGGCTCTTGCCGACGCCCGCGCCGCCGCGCACGGCCATCACGAGGCGCTGCTGGCGCGGTCTGCGGCTCAAGGGGTTGACCTTAGGTTTCGCGTTGTTGCTCATCTTTTGTTTCACTCCTTCAAAAAGGTTTGAGCCGTCTCCGGCTGCTTGTTCAAGCGATTTCTCGCCTCACTTGGCTTAAACATAACTACCGGAAACGGTAGCGACTTCCCATGCGACGCCCGCACTGTACCACAAAACAGGCGAGAATGGAACAATATTTCATCTGTGAAACAAAAATATCTCACGCAAAGGCGCAAAGACGCAAAGAAAAGCTTCAATGCCTTCCTTTGCGTCTTTGCGCCTTTGCGTGAGATTTATCTTTCTTCGAGATACATTTTGGCGGCCATTTTGGCGAGCTTCCACATCTTGCCCCATTCGATGCGGCCGTCGGCGTCGCGCCCACGGAACTTGTCTAGGAGGAGCTTGCGGAACTGCTTGCCCTCGCGGCGGAGCATGAACTGCTTGGCGTAGGGCTTGGCCGTGTCGAAGAAGTTGAAGCCGGGGTCGGTCACGATGCCGATGCCTTCGAGCGTCATCAGCGCGCGCATGATGTAGGTGAAGTTCGCGGGCAGGCGAAACGGGTACTCGTACATCACTTCGGCCAGGTCGTAGGTCAGCTCTTTGAAATTCACTTCGCCGAGCTTGAGATTGAGGTAATGCTGGAAGAGCCCTTCGATGACCGGGCGCACGGTCTCCGGGTCGACGCTCGGCTTGAGAAAGTTGAGGTTGATCAAATCCTGCGCGAGCCCCGGCACGTCCTTGCTGACGACGTGAAAGAAGGCGTCGATCATCTGCGATTGGAGGCGCTGAGTGATGCGCCCCGTCATCCCGAAATCGAAGAAGGCGAGCCGCCCGCTGTCCATCACCAAAAGGTTTCCGGGATGCGGGTCTGCGTGAAAGAAGCCGTCTTCCAAAAGCTGTTTGAGGTAGGTCCGAATCAGCAGGCGATTGACCTTGACCGGCGAGATGCGGCGCGCTTTCAAACCTTCGAGGTCGACGACCTTCGTGCCGCGTATGAACTCCATCGTCAGGACGCGGCGCGTCGAATAGCTCCAATAGATTTTCGGGACGTGGATCACGCGCCACGTCTTGAAGCTCTCGCGAAAGCGGTCTGCGTTGCGCCCTTCCAACGCGTAATCCATCTCTTCATGGATGGTCTCGTCGAACTCGCGCAGCATGCCCGACCAGTCCGCGTTGTCGCTGACCTGCGGAATGCGGTTCAGAAAATCGGTGATGCGGCGGAGGATGGAGATGTCAAAACGGATCGTCTCGACGAGGTTCGGGCGCTGGACTTTGATAGCGACCTCTTCGCCCGTGTGCAGGCGCGCGCGATAGACCTGTCCGAGCGAGGCGGCGGCGATGGGCTCTGCGTCGATCTCCGCGTAAGCCTCGTGAATGGTTCTCCCCAGCTCGGCCTCTATGCGCGCGAAGGCTTCGGCGGTCGGAAAGGCCGGCACCTGATCCTGCAGGAGCGAAAGCTCTTTGACGTAGGCGAGCGGCAGCAGGTCTGCGCGCGTGCCGAGCGATTGCCCGATCTTGATGAAGGTCGGGCCGAGCTTGATGAGGCTCTCTTTGAGCCACACGGCCTGCCGCTCGATCTGTCTCTCTTTCGCCGCGCTTTCGCTCCGGCCGCGAAAGACGTAGTAACGCACGAGGCGGATCAGCTTATCCACCGCACGCCGGTCAATATCGCGGCTCCATTCCTGAAAGAGCGCGACGCGCCCGCGCGCACGCGCCTCCGCGCGCCTGCGTGCAGCCATCCGCCGGTTAAAGTCGGCGCGGATGTCGTAGCCGTCCAGATACAGATAGAACGAGAGCAGCCCCAGCACGCGCGCGATGTTCAACGCCCGCAGCCAGCCGCGCCAGCCGAAAGAGACATCCGTCTGGTCACGTTCCGGCTCATCAACCCGCGCCGCTGAAGGCAGAGCCAGACGCGCCTGGCCGTTGCCATTTCCGCCCGGTAAAGCTAAAGACCTTTTATTCTCTAATGCTGCCATTACGTTTTTGAAAATAGAAGAAACTTATTCCGAACCTGTAACTAAAAAGTTCTAAAGTAGGGGCAGGGCTTGTCCCTGCCCGTGAGTTGAGCGGGCAGGGACAAGCCCTGCCCCTACAATTTCAGATGATCGCCAACGTATTGCGCACGCCGCTTCGCTCGAAATAACTTTCGGCGCGGCGCAGGTCGCGTGCGATCTGCTCTTTCAACTCCTCGACCGAAGCGAACCGGCGCTCGTCGCGCAGGCGACGCAGGAAGCGCACACGCACCACATCGCCGTAGAGGTCGCCCGACCAATTGATAACGAAAGTTTCCACCGAAGGTTCCGAGCGTTCCGCAAAGGTCGGGCGCGTGCCGACGTTGGTCACGCTCCGCCGCCACGCGCCTTCGATCAGTGTCGCCGTGATGTAAACTCCGCGACGTGGTATGACGCGGTTCTGCGGCGCGAGGTTGGCCGTCGGAAAGCCGAGCGTGCGCCCGCGCTCGTCGCCGCGCACGACGCGTCCCTCGACGCCGTAAGGCCGCCCCAGCATCCGCCGCGCGAGATTGACGCAGCCCTCTTTCAAGAGCTCGCGGATCCGGCTGGAGCTGATGCGGCGGCCGTGCAACTGCACCTCCGGCACCTCCGCCGCGTAGAAGCCGAGCCGCGCGCTCATCTTTTCCAGCAGCTCTATATTGCCCTCGCGCCCGCGCCCGAAGGCGAAGCCGCGACCTAAGTAAACTTCGCGCGCCTGCAATCTTTCGTGCACCACGTCGTGCAGGAATTCCTCCGCCGCGAGATGCGCGAACCTTTCCGTGAAGCGGATGACGATGGTCTGCTCGATGCCGAGCACGCCGAGCGCTTCGATCTTCTGGTCGAAGGTCTGGAGGAGCGGCGGGGCGGATTCCGGATGGAGGACGGCGCGCGGATGCGGGTCGAAAGTGATGACGGTCGGGATGGCGCCGACGGCGCGGGCGCGCTCGACCACCGTCCGCATGATCAACTGGTGCCCGAGGTGCAGCCCGTCAAAGACGCCGAGCGTCAGGATGGTCGGCCGGG